>NZ_JBSIBZ010000096.1:0-37086 GCF_058245575.1 Streptomyces sp. UF-297
CGGGTGCTCGGGAGAGCACCCGCACCCGTTCGCTGTGCCCGCACGGAACGGCTCTCGCGGGGTCGTCCGCAGGGCCGGGGAGCGATGGCCGGGGCCCACGGCACGCGACAAGCCCCCGCGTACCGGCTGGGGTTCAGCCGTAGCGGGGGCTGTGAGCGGGGCCGCAGCCGCGGGGCTCCGGTCAGCGCGTGGCGGAGCCTTCCAGCGCGGCGTCCTCCGGTTCGGTGCCGGGTGCCGCGGTCGCGTGGAGGCGGGCGTAGGTGCCCTGGGCGGCGAGGAGCTCGGTGTGGGTGCCGCGTTCGACGATGCGGCCGGATTCCATGACGAGGATGAGATCCGCGTCGCGGATGGTGGAGAGCCGGTGGGCGATGACGAAGCTGGTGCGGCCCGCGCGCAGGGAGTGCATCGCGCGCTGGATGAGGGCCTCCGTGCGGGTGTCGACGGAGCTGGTCGCCTCGTCCAGGAGCAGGATCGAGGGCCGGGCCAGGAAGGCGCGGGCAATGGTGATGAGCTGCTTCTCGCCCGCGCTGACGCCCGCCGACTCCTCGTCCAGGACGGTGTCGTAGCCGTCGGGCAGGGTGCGGATGAAGCGGTCGGCGCAGGTGGCGCGGGCGGCGGCCTCGATGTCCTCGCGGGTGGCGTCGGGGCGCCCGTAGGCGATGTTCTCGGCGATGGTGCCGCAGAAGAGCCAGGCGTCCTGGAGCACCAGGCCGATGTGGGAGCGCAGCTCGTCGCGGGTCAGGGTGGTGATGTCGGTGCCGTCCAGCAGGATGCGCCCCCCGTCGGTCTCGTAGAACCGCATGAGGAGGTTGCCCAGGGTGGTCTTGCCCGCGCCGGTCGGACCGACGACCGCCACGGTCTGACCGGGTTCGACGGTCAGCGAGAGGTCCTCGATCAGGGGGGTGCCGGGGGAGTAGCGGAAGCAGACCTTCTCGAACTCGACGTGCCCGCGGGCCTTTTGGAGCCGCGCGGGCCGGTCGGGGTCGGGCCGCTGCTCGTCGGCGTCCAGGAGGTCGTGGATCCGCTCGGCGGAGGCGAGGGCGGACTGGAGGCGGGCGGCGATGCCGGCGACCTCGACGATCGGGTGGCTGAACTGCCGGGAGTAGAGGATGAACGCCTGGACGTCGCCGATGGTCAGGGACCCGGCGACCACGCGCAGCGCGCCGACGACCGCGACGACGACATAGCCGAGGTTGGAGACGAACATCATCGACGGCTCGATGGCGCCGGAGACGAACTGGGCCCGGGCGCCGGCCCGGTACAGGGCCTGGTTGTGCTCGTCGAAGGCCCGCTCGGCCTGCTCGCGCCGCCCGAAGCCCTTGACCAGCGCGTGCCCGGTGTAGATCTCCTCGACATGGGCGCTCAGCGCTCCGGTGGCGGACCACTGCTGGGTGAACCGCGGCTGCGCGCGCTTGCTGATGCGGGCGGCGAGCACGGCCGACACCGGCACGCAGACGAGCATGATCAGTGCCAGCAGCGGCGAGATGACGAACATCAGCACCAGCATGGTCAGTACGGAGAACACCGCCGTGATCAGCTGGCTGAAGGTCTGCTGGAGGGTCTGCTGGAGGTTGTCGACGTCGTTGGTCACCCGGCTGAGCACCTCGCCCGCCGGGTTGCGGTCGAAGTACCGCAGCGGCAGGCGGGCGAGCTTGGCCTCCACGGACCGGCGCAGCGCGAAGACCACGCGCTGGACGACGGCCGCGACCAGCCGCCCTTGGAGGAGGGTGAGGAAGGCGGCGGCGCCGAAGAGCGCGAGCGTGATCAGCAGCACCCGGCCGACCTCCTCGAAGTCGACTCCCTGGGAGCCGTGGGTGTGCCGGATGCCGTCGAAGACGAGGTCCGTGGCCTTGCCCAGGAGCATCGGGCCCGACGCGTTGAGCGCCACGCCGCCGATGCCGAGGGCGACGGCCACGGTCACCAGGGCGCGGTGCGGGCGCAGCAGTGCCAGTGTGCGGCGGACGGGGCCGCGCCGCCCGCGGCTAGTGGTGTCCGCCAAGGCCATGGACAGCCTCCTGAAGAGTCGTTGCGGCCCCGGTGTGCGGGCCGAATCCGTCGGTGGTCGCGGTGAGTTGGGACCGGGCGATCTCCTGGTACGTCGTACTGGTACGCAGCAGTTCCTCGTGCGTGCCGGTGGCGGCCACCCGCCCCGCGTCCAGGACGACGATGCGCCGTGCGTGCCGGACGGTGCTGACGCGCTGGGCGACGGTGAGCACCGTCGCGCGGGAGAGTTCCGGCTCCAGCGCGGCCCGCAGTGCGGCGTCCGTGGCGTAGTCCAGCGCGGAGAAGCAGTCGTCGAAGAGGTAGATGTCCGGCCTGCGCAGCAGGGTGCGGGCGATCGCCAGGCGCTGCCGCTGCCCGCCGGAGACATTGGTGCCGCCCTGGGTGATGGGCGAGTCCAGCCCCTGGGGCAGGCGCTCCACGAAAGGCCGGGCCTGGGCGATCTCCAGGGCGCGCCAGAGGTCGTCGTCGGTGGCGTCCGGGTCGCCGAAGCGCAGGTTGCCGGCCACGGTGCCGGAGAAGAGGTACGGCCGCTGCGGTACGAAGCCGACAGTGCGGCGCAGCACCGCCGCGTCCAGGGTGCGGACATCGACGCCGCCCACGTGGACGGAGCCGGCGGTGGCGTCGAAGTGCCGCAGCACGAGGTTGAGCAGGGTGGTCTTGCCGCTGCCGGTGCTGCCGAGGATCGCCACCGTCTCGCCGGGACCGGCGCTCAGGTCGATCCCGCTCAGCACCGGGTCCTTGGCTCCTGGATAGCGGAACCCGGCGCCGCGCAAGGCGATGTGTCCGGCCGCGGATACGGCGCGTACGGGTTCGGGCGGCGCCGCCACGCTCGGCTCGGTGGCCAGCACCCGCTGGATGCGCTCGGCCGAGACCCTCGCCCGCGGCATCGCCAGGCACACGAAGGTCACCATCACGACCGACATCATGACCAGCGACAGATAGCTCAGAAATGCGCTGAGCGCGCCGAAGCGCATCGCCCCGGCCTCGACGCGGCGGGCCCCGAACCACAGGACGGCCACCGTGAAGGCATTCAGGGCCAGCAGTACGACGGGGGCGATGGTCGCCAGGAGCCGGCCGACGCGCAGCGAGATGTCGTGCATCTCGGAATTGGTGCGGCCGAATCTCTCGCCTTCATGGGCATCGCGCACAAAAGCCCGTACGACGCGGACCCCGGTAATGCGTTCGCGCAGCAGCCCGTTGATGCGGTCCAGGTATTTCTGCATACGGGCGTAGAACGGATCGGTGCGGCCGAGAATGAGTCCGAAGGCCAGTCCGAGTACCACCACCAGTGCCACCAGGAGTACGGCGAGCTCGACGTCCTGCTGGAGTGCGAGTGCGACGCTGCCCAGGCACATCAGGGGCGCCGATACGGCGACGCCGAACGCGGAGAGCGCCAGCATCTGTACCTGCTGCACATCGTTGACGGTCCGCGTCATCAGCGACGGGGTGCCGAAGTGCCCGACGTCGCGGGCCGAGAAGTCCAGCACCCGGCGGAAGACGGCCGAGCGCAGGTCGCGGCCCATCGCCATGGCCGTACGGGCTCCCAGTGACACCGCGCCCACGGACGCCGCGATCTGGACGAGTGCCACGGCCAGCATGGCCAGGCCGGTGCGGGTGATGTAGTCGCTGTCGGCCTGGACCACGCCGTTGTCGATGACCGCCGCGCCCAGTGTCGGCAGGGCCAACGTGGCCAGGATCTGCGTGAGTTGCAGCAGCCCCAGCAGCGCGACGGAGCGCCGGTGGGGCCGCAGATGGATTCGCAGAAGTCTGAGCAGCACCGGGGGACGCTCCAAAAGACGGGCAGGCCCGGTCGGCGGCAGGGATGAGGGCGCGCCGGCCGGGCCTGGAAGGGCACACCCGGACAGTGCAGCGCACCGCACACCGGAAAATCCCTAGAGTCCCCCGGTGGGGCGCTGCCGGGCCGTACCGCATCCGGCGGGATATGCCTCAACAGGCCGAAAATGCGCGGTGGTTGGGACTCGTGAATTCCCTAGTGTGCCGGGAATTTCTTGACACCGCGTCCGGCCGCTTGGAACCGTGCGATTACCCAGCGTCCGGCCGCGGCGTTTTCGATGCCCTTCGATGCCGAGCGGCCAAGCAGCCAAGAGGTCAAGTAGCCAACCAGGCTCTGCGTTTGGGCGGTCTGTTTCCGTGCTGAGGAGAGGAATGAGATGTCCAAGCGTGCGCTGATCACCGGAATTACCGGGCAGGACGGCTCCTATCTGGCCGAGCACCTGCTCTCGCAGGGGTACCAGGTATGGGGCCTGATACGGGGGCAGGCGAACCCGCGCAAGTCGCGGGTCAGCCGCCTCGTATCCGAACTGTCCTTCGTCGACGGCGACTTGATGGACCAGGCCAGCCTGGTCTCCGCGGTCGACACGGTGCAGCCCGACGAGGTCTACAACCTCGGTGCGATCTCCTTCGTGCCGCTGTCCTGGCAGCAGGCCGAACTCGTCACCGAGATCAACGGCATGGGTGTGCTGCGCATGCTGGAGGCGATCCGCATGGTCAGCGGCCTGAACGGCTCGCGCAGCGGCGGCAGCGGCCAGATGCGCTTCTACCAGGCGTCCTCGTCGGAGATGTTCGGCAAGGTCGCGGAGACCCCGCAGTGCGAGACCACCATCTTCCGGCCGCGCAGCCCGTACGGCGTGGCGAAGACCTACGGGCACTTCATCACCCGCAACTACCGCGAGTCCTTCGGGATGTACGCGGTCTCCGGCATGCTCTTCAACCACGAATCGCCGCGCCGCGGCGCGGAGTTCGTGACCCGCAAGATCTCGCTCGCGGTGGCCCGTATCAAGCTCGGCTACCAGGACAAGCTGTCCCTGGGCAACCTCGACGCCGTACGCGACTGGGGTTTTGCCGGGGACTACGTCCGGGCCATGCACCTGATGCTCCAGCAGGACGAGCCGGGCGACTACGTGATCGGCACCGGTCAGATGTACTCGGTCCGCGACGCCGTCCGTATCGCCTTCGAGCACGTGGGCCTGAACTGGGAGGACTACGTCCATATCGACCCCTCGCTGGTGCGCCCGGCCGAGGTGGAGATCCTGTGCGCGGACGCCGAGCGTGCCCGCACCCAGCTGGGCTGGGAGCCCAAGGTGGACTTCCCCGAACTGATGCGCATGATGGTCGACTCCGACCTGCGCCAGGCGTCCCGCGAGCGGGAGTACGGGGACCTGCTGCTGGCCGCCAGCTGGTAGCCGGGCGTACGGGATACCCCGGGCGCCGTGCCGGCCCCGGGCGTACCCCGTACGGCCGCGGGACGGCGGCCCTGCCGTGCCGCGGAGCACGGACACTAGGTGATTTCCCGCAGTCCGCCGTGTGGGATGGACGTGTGGACCCCAGGGGCCGGTGACCGGCCGCCGCATCCCGGCGGACCGGTCCGGCGCCATCGCGAGGAGGAGGAAGCAGCACCATGACGACGACCACGGCGGAAGGGCTCTGGGCCCGGTGCTACCACCCGGCGCCGGACCGCCCGCGCCAGCTCGTCTGCTTTCCGCACGCGGGCGGTTCGGCCTCGTTCTTCTTCCCCGTCTCGGCGCAGCTGTCCTCCCTGGCCGAGGTGCTGTCGGTGCAATACCCCGGCCGTCAGGACCGGCGTGCCGAGACCAGCCCCGGCTCCATCGCGACCATGGCCGATCAGGTGTACGCGGCGCTGCGGGGCCGGCTCGGGTCGCGGCCGACGGCGTTCTTCGGTCACAGCATGGGCGCGATGGTCGCCTTCGAGGTGGCCCGGCGGCTGGAGGCCGACGGCGGCGAACTGACGCACCTGTTCGCCTCGGGGCGGCGTGCGCCCTCGCGCTATCGCGCGGAGAGCGTGCACCGGCGCGACGACGACGGGATCGTCGCCGAGCTGAAGCTGCTCTCCGGTACGGATGCCTCGGTGCTGGGCGACGAGGAGATCCTGCGCATGGTCCTCCCGGCGATCCGCAGCGACTACACCGCGGTGGAGACCTACCGCTGCGACCCCGGGGCCGCGATCAAGGCGCCGATCACCGCACTGACGGGGGACAGTGACCCCAAGACCACACTGGAGGAGGCCGAGGCCTGGCGCGCCCACACCACGGGCGCTTTCGACCTCCAGGTCTACCCGGGCGGTCACTTCTTCCTCAGCCCTCAAGCCCCCGCTGTACTGGCGCTGTTACGTGCGCATTTCACCGGTGTTGAGGGGTCTGCACGCTGAGATGGTTCCTGGTCACGGACACTGTTGATCATGTACTCTGACGCACGTCGGACATCACTCTTTGGGGTGATTTGCAGCACGATGTGGTAACGCTTCCTCGCATCTGCTGTGACTCCGAGGTGCAAGGAGCCCTATGGTGCGAGACCGGAGCGTTGACCCCTACTTAACCAGCGCCTCGGTGGGCCGGGCCGATGACCTGGGGATGCTCAACCAGCTCGCCCGCGCGGCACGTTGGGGGCGGGCGAGTGCGGCGGTCCTGACGGGTCCGGCCGGCATCGGAAAGTCCGCCCTGCTGCGCAGGTTCCTCGGTAGCGACGCCTGCCGGCCCGCGACGGTCCTGCACGGAACCTGCGAACAGGGCACCCCGGACGACCCCTTGGGCGGTGTACGCACCCTGCTCGGCCCGGCCGCACAGGACGCCCGCCCCGACGACGCCGCCCTCCTCGCCCTCGCCCCGGGCGCGTTGGCCCAAGCGCCGCCGCAGGCCCCCGTGGTCCAGCGCGCCTTCCACGCCCTGTACCGGCTCGCGGCACACGAGTTGAGCCGCGGCCCGCTCGTCCTGGCCCTGGACGATGTCCACCACTGCGACGAACTCTCCCTGCGCTGGCTGGACTTCCTGCTGCGCCGGGCCGACGGCCTCCCCCTGCTCGTCGTCCTCACCCAGCAGACCCGGACCGCCTGCCTCGACCGGAACACCCCGGCCCGCCGCGCCCTGACGGACCTCACCGCCCGCCGGCGCACCACGACGCTGCGCCTGGGGCCGCTGGCCGAGACGGAAGTCGCCGAGGTCGTACGGCAGTTCTTCCCCGCGCCCGCCGCCCCCGCGTTCATCACCCGCGCCCGGGACATCACCGGCGGCAACCCCCGCCTCCTGCACCGCCTGTTGCAGGCACTGCAGGACGAGGGCGCCGGCTCGGGCGAGCGCGGCGCCGACCGGATCGCCGCGACCGGCTCCCGCGTCCTGGCGCGCTGGGCACGCGAACTCCTGGACCGCAGGCCGCCCTGGGCCGGTGAGGTCGCGCGGGCCGCTGCGGTCCTCGGCGAGCAGGGGGCCGGCCACATCGGCGCCCTGGCCGCCGTCCCCGCCGAAGTCGTCGAGGACGCCCTGACGCTGCTGGGCGAGGCCGCACTGCTGGCGCCCGGCGGCAGACACCTGGTGGACGGCGCGGTGTGCGCGGCGGTGCTGGCGCCCCTGGACCCTCAGGCGCTGTCGGCGCTGCGCGCGCGGGCGGCCCTGCTGCTGAGCGACGCGGGCCGGCCCGCCGAAGAGGTCGCCGAGCAGCTCCTGCTGCTGCCCTCGCTGTCCGAACCGTGGATGCCCGGCGTCCTGCTGGAGGCCGCCGTCCGGGCCGAGGCGCGCGGCGCCTCGAAGGACGCGGCCCGCCATCTGTACCGGGTGCTGGAAGTGGATCCCGGCAGCGTGGACGTCCGCGTCCGGCTGGCCCGGGCGCTGACCGAGACCGACCCGCCCGAGGCCATCGGCCTGCTCCGCGGAGCGCTGGCGCCCAGCGTCGACATCCGCACCCGGGCGCGGATCGCCGCGCAGTTCGGCACCACCTGCCTGGCCGCGCGCGAGAACCCCGCCGCACTGGGCATGCTCGAAGACGTCCTGGACACCCTCGACGCCGAACTCGGCCCCGACCTCCTGCCCGCCGACCGGGAACTGCGCACGCTCGTCGAGTCGGTGCTGCTGGTCGTCGGCTCGCACGCCCGCAGCACTATCGCCGCGACACGCAAGCGGGCCGCGGCGATGGCCGTGCCCGCGGGCGACACCCCCGCCGAGCGCCAGAAGCTGGCGGCGATGGCCGTCCTGACGGCACTCGACGCCCAGCCCCCCGGACCGGCGGTGGAGCGTGCCCTGCGCGTGGCCTCCTCCCCCCAACTCCCCCTGAAAAGCTGGTCCCTGATCAACTCCGCCTTCGTCCTGGGCCTGGCCGACCGCACCGAGGACGCGCTGCAGGCGCTGGACCGTCTCCTGCGCCACGGCCGGGAGAACTCCGCCGGGTGGACCTACTCCCTGGCCCTGTCCACCCGCGCCGTGCTCCTGCACGGCCTGGGCGCACTCCCGGACGCGCTCGCCGACGCCAGGAGTGCGGTGCAGATCAGCGGCGCGGAACGGTGGGGCGGGACCGTGGTCCTGCCGCGCCTGGCCCTGGCGGGCGTCCTGGTGGACCGGGGCGAGGCCGCGCGGGCCGAGAAGCTGCTGACCAGCACCGGATCCGCCTGGCGCGACCAGTACGTGTGGACCTACCACCGCTACCTCATGGCCCACGGCCGCGCCCGCCACGCCCTGGGCGACGCCGAGGGCGCACTGGCGCTGTTCCGCGAGTGCGGCAGATCCCTGGAGGCGGCCGAGGTGCGCAACGCGGCGTACCTGCCCTGGTGGGCGGAGGTGGCCTGCGTGCTCGCGGAACTGGGCCGCGCCGAGGAGGCCGAGGAGCCGGCCGCGCACGGCACGCGGCTCGCCCGGCGCTGGGGCACCCCCCGCGCCCTCGGCCTGGCCGCCCTGGCCCGCGGCGTGGCCACCCCCGGCGAGGAGGGCGTGGCACTGCTGGGCGAGGCGGTGCGGGAACTGTCCGCCTCACCGGCCCGCGTCGAACACGCCCGCGCCGAACTCGTCCTGGGGCAGGTCCTGCTGGCGGCCGGCGACCGGCGCGCCGCGCGCGAGCACCTGCGCGCCGCGGCCGACCTCACCCAGCGCTGCGGCGCCCTCGCGCTGGGCCAAAAGGCCCGCGGCGCGCTGCTGGCGGCGGGCGGCCGGATGCGCAAGATGACCGCCTCGCCCCTGGACCTGCTCACCAGCATGGAACGCAAGGTCGCAGGACTCGCCGCCGGTGGCGCCCAGAACCGCTCGATCGCACAGTCGCTGCACGTCACCTTGCGTACCGTCGAGACGCATCTGACCAGTGTGTACCGCAAGTTGGACATCGCCGAGCGCTCCCAGCTCGCCGGGGTGCTGCGCTCTCCGGGCATGCTGGGGGAGCGGGTTCCCCGGCAGGCGTCACGGTCGCGAGGACAGCTCTGAACGCGGCCGGGGTGATGTCGGTGGCGGGGCTGGACGGCGAGCAGCTGTGCGCTGGGTTCCTACGGGCGGGGCGCCGGCGCACCGACCCGCCCCTGCTCGAGCGCGAGGCGGAACAGGCCCAGTTGAGGCAGGTGGTGGCCGCGCTGGGGGAAGGCCGCCCCGCCGCCGTCTCCGTGACCGGCCGCCCCGGCTTCGGCCACAACGCCCTGCTGCGCTGGACCGCCCGCCTCGCGCGGGAGCACGAGGTGCGCGTCCTGCGCGTCAGCGGCTCCCTGGCCGAACGCGACCTGCGCTACGCGGCGGTGGTCCAACTCCTCACCCCGCTGGGCGAGATGGCCGAACGCCCCCTGCGGGTGCTGCGCGGGGCCCACGAGCCGGACGGCCTGCCGGGCCTGCCCGAACTCCTGCGCGCCGCCCGCCGCACCCCCACGCTCGTGACGGTGGAGGACGCACAGTGGCTGGACGCGGCCTCCCTGCGCTGGCTGCAGGCCCTGGTACGCCGCCTGCCCACCGGCATTCCGCTGGCACTGCTCATCGGCCGCACCGGCCTGGACCCGCACGGCCCCGACTGGCTGACCGACGCCGCCCCTTCCCCGCGGCTGACCCGCCACCTCACCGTCCGCCCCCTGAGCCCCCGCGCGGTCGCCGCCCTCGCCGAGGAGATCTGCGGCGCCCCCTGCGACGAGGCGTTCGCCGCCGCGGCCGCCGAGGCGTCCCACGGCAGCCCCGCCGTACTGCACGCGGCCCTGCACTGCTTCGCCGACGCCGGCCGGCCGCCGACCGCAGGGCGCGCCCCGCAGGTGCGCACCCTGATCACCGGCATCATCGCCGACCGCGCGGGGCGCGCCCTGCGCGGGCTGGGCGAGCAGGCCACTGCCGTGCTGCGCGCGCTGGCCGTCGGCGGCGACCTGCTGGACTTCCCGCTGATCTGCTCCCTGGCCGGGCTGCGCACCGCACGCGAGTCCCGGCTGCGCGCGGCGCTGGAAACGGCCGGCTTCACCGTCCCCGACGGTGCCTACGAACGCATCCGCCTGCCCGTCGTCCGCTCCCGCGTCCTTGAGGAGACGCCCGCCGCCGAGCGCGCCGCCCTGCACGCCCGCGCCGCCCACCTCGCCTACCGCGCCGTGGCCGACGACGAGGACATCGCCCGCCTCCTTCTCCAGGCACCTCCCATCGGCGAGTCCTGGGCGGTGCACGCCCTGCGCGGCAGTTCCGGCGCCGCCCTGCGCCGCGGCGACTTCAGCCGCGCCGCCACCTACCTCCACCGCGCCCTGGACGAGCCCCTGGAGCCCCTTCAGCGCGCACGGATCGGCCTCGACCTGGCCGGCGCCGAGGCCGTGGCCGCCCCGGAGGCCGGCGACCGCAGGCTCACCGCCCTCCTGCACACGCCGGGCCGGGGCGAGGCATGGTCCCAACTGCGGGTACGGGCCCTGGATATGGGCCTGGCGCGCGGCGACGACGTCTGGGGCCGCCGCGCCGCCGCCCGGGCCCTGGCCATCGCCCACGGCGGCGACCGCGACGATCTGATCGCGCTGTACTGGTACGCCGCCACGAGCGGGCCCGAGGACACCGATGTTCCCGGCCCCGGCGTCCCCGACCTGCCCGAACACCCCCTCGCCCCCGCCCAGGCCGGCGTCCGCGCCTGGCAGCTCACCGTACGCGGCCGGGGCCGGGAGAGGGCCGCGGAGCTGGCCCGCCGCGCCCTGGAAGCGGGCAGCGCCGCACCCGTCATGCCCCGCCTGATCGCCGCCAGGGCCCTGTGGCTCACCGACGCCGCCGCCGAAGCCGAGGACCGCCTCGCCGCAGTCGTCGCCGAACTGCGCCGCCGCCGCTGCTATTCCACGCTCGCCCGCGCCCTGGCCCTGAGCGCCGAACTGCACCTGCGCGGCGGCCGGGTGGAAGCCGCCGACCGCGCGGCGGACGCCGCCGTACGGGCCCTGCCCGCCGCTGCCTGGCACCCCCTGGCCGCCCCGTACCTCACGGCCCTGCGTACCCTCATCGCCCTGGAGGCCGGACGCTGCGACGAGGCGCGCACCCTGGCCCACGCCCCCATGCCGCCCGGCGCCCAGTACGGCGTCCACTGGCCCTTCCTGCTGCACGGCCGCGCCCGCGTGGCCGTCGACGAAGGGCGCTGGGCCGACGCCGTCGAACTGTTCAAGGAGAGCGGGCGCTGGCTGCTGGGCCGCCAGTGGGCCAACCCCATCGTGCTGCCCTGGCGTTCGCTGGCCGCCCGGGCCTGTCTGACACTCGGCGACCGGGCACAGGCCCAGCGCCTGATCCGCGCCGAACTCACCCTCGCCGGCGAGTGGGGCGCCCCCAGCGCGATGGACCTGGCCCACCTGTGCGCCGGAGGCCTCGACCAGCAGGAACCGGCCGCCGGTGTCCGCGCCTCCACCCGTGCCCCGCAGGAGCCGCCCACCCGGCTCGCCTATGCCTGGGTGCTGGCCGAACTCGCCACCGAGGAGGTCACCCAGGGCGACCGCGCCACCGCGGCCCGCCTGCTGAGAGAACTCTCCCGCCTCACCGTCACCCATACCTCCAGCCGCCTGACCGAACGCGTACGGGAGCTGACCGCCCGGCTGGAACGGCCCGCCGCCCCCGACGACGAGTGGGCCGCGCTGACGCCCGCCGAGCGGCAGACCGCCGAACTGGCCCGCCGCGGCCTGGGCAACCGGGAGATCGCCCAACAGCTCGCGGTGAGCCGGCGCACCGTCGAGCTCCGGCTGAGCAGTACGTACAAGAAGCTGCGCATCACCTCACGCAAGGAGCTCCGCGCGCGGAGCCGGCCGACCGAAAGGGACGTAACCGATGCTGTATGAGCGGGAATCGGAACTGGCGCGCATCGACACCGCGGTACGCCGGGCCCAGGCGGGCCACTTTCGCGCACTGGTGCTGACCGGCCCGGTGGGCATCGGCCGGTCCACGCTCCTGCAGGAGGCCGGAGCCCATCCGCCCGATACGTTACGGGTCTTACGGGCCAACGCCGCGTCCGTGGAACAGGACTTCGCCTTCGGCATCGTCCACCAGCTCCTGGGCCCCGTCCTGGCCGCAGACCTCACCGCCCGCGGCGCAGGCGGCGCTGCCCGGTGGGACCTCACCGGCGCCCTCCCCGCTCCCGGCGACCAGGACACCCCTGCCTCCGAAGCGGTGCTGCACGGCCTGTGGTCCCTGCTGGCCGACGTCTGCGCCACCACCCCCGTCCTTCTCCTCGTCGACGACCTGCAGTGGGCCGACCTCCCCTCCCTGCGCTGGCTGGCCTACCTGGCGCGGCGTCCGCACGGGCTGCGCGCCGCCCTGGTGTGCACCCTGCGCGACGGCGACCCCCGCGCCCAGCACCCGCTCGTCCGCGACCTCGCGGACGCCGCCGACGTCCTGCGCCCCGCCCCGCTCTCGCTCGACAGCACCCGGGCCCTGATCCACCACCACCTGGGCGAGCCCGCCGACGACATCTACGCCCACGCCTGCCACGACACCTGCGTCGGCAACCCCCTCTTCCTCCGGTCCGTCCTGCGCGAGCTGGCCCTGAACGGGCACCGCCCGCTGGCCGAGCACGCCGACCAGGTCCGCGCGCAGCGTCCCGCCCGGCTCCGCGACCGGCTGGCCGGCTGCCTGCACACCCAGCCCGGCCCGGTACGCGATCTGGCCGCGGCCATCGCCGCCTTCGGCGACCACGGGGAGCCCGACCTCATCCAGCGCCACGCGCGACTGGACACCGTCGGCTGTCAGCAGGCCCTGCGCGCCCTGCACCACCTCGGCCTGCTCGCCCCCCACACCACCCCGCGCTTCATCCACCGCGTGGTGCGCGACGCCGTCGAATCCGCCCTCACCGTCGCCGAGCGCGAACGCGCACGGGACGCCGCGGCCGAACTCCTGCACCGGGCAGGACGCCCCGCCGAACACGTCGCGGACCTGCTGATGGCCGTCACCGCCACCCGCCGCCCGTGGGCCGTGGAGGTGCTGCGCACGGCCGCGCACGCCGCGCTGCGCCGTGGCGCGCCGGACACCGCCGCCCGCTGTCTGCAGCGCGCCCTGCTGGAGAACACCGGGGGCGACGGCGAGCGCGCAGGCCTGCTGATCGAGCTGGCCGACGTCGAACGCGGCATCGACCCCGCCGCCTGCGAACGCCACATCGGCCAGGCCGTCCGCCTGCTGCCCTCGGCCACCGACCGGGCCGCCGCCGCCTTGCGCATCCCGCCCAAGTTCCTGGGCGAGGTGCCCCCCGCGGTGGTGGACCTGCTGCGCTGTGTCTTTGAAGACCTCGACCCCACGGCGCCGCACCAAGGAGGTGCCCGCGATATCGCCCTGCGCCTGGAAGCGCGCCTGTGGCACGCCGGGCACGAGAACCCGACGGAACTGACCGGCGCGGTGGAGCGTCTGCGCGCGCTGGGCACCCCGCCCCCCTTGGACACCGGCGGTGCCCGCGAACTGGCGGCCGTGCTGACCAACGCGGCGGTGCTCTCCAGTGCCGTGCCGGCCCCCGAGGTCGCGGCCCTGGCCGGACGGATCCTGGAGCGCGAGCCGGTGACCGCCCCACGTGCCTGCACCGCGCTCCCGCTGGTCGCGGTGGCCCTGTACGCCGCCGACGCCCTGGAGGGCATCGACACCCGCCTGTCCTGCGCGCAGCACGCCGACCGCCCGCACGCGGCGGTGCACGCCGAGAACGCCCTGATCAACCTCGCCTGCGGCCGCCTGATCCAGGCCCGCGAACAGGGCGAGCGGGCCGCCGAACTGGCCGACGCGGACTGGCGCGAGCCCGCCGCCGTCGTCCGGGCCGCGGTGGCCATGGAGACCGGCGAGATCCCGCTGACCGAACGCCTCCTGGAGGACGCCGGGCAGCGCTGGCCGGCCAGCCTCGCCCTGACGGCCATGCTGAAACTCCTCAAGGCCTCGCTCGACGCCCGCCGCGGCCGCGGCGTCCACGCTCTGGAGTCCCTCCTGGCCTGCGGCCGCCAGCTGGAGGCCGCGGGTTGGCGCAACTCCGCCCTGTATCCGTGGCGGCCCCGCGCCATCGCCCTCCACCACCGCCTGGGCGAGACCCGCCAGGCCCTGGCCCTGGCGGAAGAGGAACTGGCCTGGGCGCGGCAGTGGACGGCCCCCGCGGCCCTCGGCCGCGCCCTGCGCCTGAAGGCCCTGCTGCCCGGCGGAGGCGGTGTCCCCGCCCTGCGCGAGTCCGCCGAGGTGCTGCGGAAATCCGCCAACCGGCTCGAACTGGCCCGTACGCTCCTGCAGTTGGGCCGTGCGATGGCAAGCGGCAAGGAGTCGAAGGCGGTGCTGCGCGAGGCCGCCGACCTCGCCGCCGCCTGCGGCGCCCCGTGGCTGACCGAACGCGCCTGCGCGGCCCTGGGAACCACCGCCCCGAGCGCGGAGGTGTCGCTCACCCCCAGCGAGCGCAGGGTCGTCTCGCTGGTGGGCCGGGGCCTTACCAATCAGGAAATCGCCGGTGAACTGGGTGTCAGTACCCGTGCCGTGGAGAAGCGTCTGACCTCGTGTTACCGCAAGTTGGGTGTGGCGGGGCGGCGCGAGTTGCTGGGAGCCCGCACCAGGGTCGGGGCGCTCCTCTCGCTCTGAGTGCGCCGCGGTGAGTGCCTCTTGGGTTGCGGCTTACCGGCGGTAAACGTTACCGGGCGTTCGGAGAGGGCCGAAAGGGCAAAAGTGCGGGGTGTCCGGAGGGCCGAAAGGGCAACGGCGCTGGATGTTCCGGGGGAATGGAAGGGCAATGGTGCGGGGTGTTCGGGGGGACCGAAAGGGGGGTGCGGGACCGTACCCCGCGGGAGTTCGACCACAGCATTAGCGGTGGGGGGTCGGGTGGCCGTTGACGCTTGTCTGGAGTACTCCCTAGTGTCGAATGTGTCGGGGAGATCGGAATTCTCGCCCGACAGCTGCCGGGCATTCGGTGTTCCCGGCCCGTTCATTCTCCGGTTTTCTCCTTCTCGCTCGATCTTTCTCGTACTTCTGGTGTGCAGACGGGGGTTGGAAAGGATGTCGGTCCCTTGATGTTTACTGTTCTGGAGGATTCTCCGCAGACTTCGGCAGGCCGGAGAGCGGCCGGTGCGGTCGCCGCGGAGGGGCGGCGGGACGAGTGGCCGCTGTCCGACCAGCCGGGCGTGTGCATGGCCGTGCTGGACCCGGCTCTGACGATCCGTCAGGCCAACCAGGACTTCTTCCGTCACTTCGCGACCCCCGCCGCGGCCTCCGTCGACGTACTCGACGCCCTCCCCTCCGATTCCGCCTCCTCGACCACGGCGCCCGACGTCTGCGGGCGCAAGTTCCGCGATCTGGTGCACCCCAGCGTGCGGCAGCCGCTCATGCGGCAGTTCGAGCGGCTGCTGGTGGGCCGCCGGGACCGGTTCGCCGCGGACGTGGTGGCCCTGCGGCCGACGGGGGGCGCGTTCACCGGCAGCCTCACGGCCGCCGCCGTGAGCGGCGACGGCCCCGACCCGGCCGCGGTTCTCGTGCTCATGCGGTCGGGCCAGAGCTCGGCGGACGACGCGGTGGTGGCGCCGCGAAAGAAATTAATCAGCGAGATCGACGCGCGCATTCTGGAGGGAATCGCGGCCGGTCTGTCCACGATTCCGCTGGCCTCCCGGCTGTATCTCAGCCGGCAGGGGGTGGAGTATCACGTCACCGGACTGCTGCGGAAACTGAAGGTCCCCAACCGCGCGGCCCTGGTCTCCCGCGCGTATGCGATGGGGGTGCTGACGGTGGGGACCTGGCCGCCCCGAGTAGTTGAGGATTTCATCAAGTAGCACACCTGGATTTCCCAGGTTTACCCGCATGGATTCGCGGGCAGAGGGCTTTCCTTCGGGGCCTGGACCGGTCCGAAAGCGAGCCGAGAGACACAAGGCGCCGGGGCCGGGCGGACTCTAGGGAATTCCATGGCCACTCCTGTCGAGACTGGGCGGGTGGCGTGCGGAAGTCGAGCTGCCTTGTGCAGGGCGCGCAGATAACTCAGTCGCTGTGGAACAACCGTCCCCAGTGCCGGATGCCCACATCGAAATCCTCTGCTGTCCGCCGGTCTTGAGATTGGGTTGAACGTGGCGAACATGGACCAGGAACAGAAGCTCCGCGACTACCTGAAGCGGGCCAGTGCCGATCTGCGGCGCTCGCGGCAGCGGGTGGGCGAGCTGGAGGCGGCGGCCCGCGAGCCGATCGCGATCGTGGGTATGAGCTGCCGCTTCCCGGGAGGCGTGCGCAGCCCCGAGGAGCTCTGGTCCCTGCTCGCCGCCGACGGGGACGGCATCACGGCCTCCCCCGACGACCGCGGCTGGGAGCTGCTCGCCGAGGACGCGGGGGACTTCTCCGGCGGATTCCTGCACGACGCGGCCGAGTTCGACGCCTCCTTCTTCGGGATATCCCCCCGTGAGGCACTCGCCATGGACCCGCAGCAGCGACTGCTGCTGGAGTCCTCCTGGGAGGCCTTCGAGCGGTCGGGCATCGACCCGGCGGCGGTCCGCGGCTCCCGTACGGGCATGTTCGTCGGGGCGATGCCCCAGGAGTACCGGGTGGGCCCGGACGACGACGTCCAGGGCTTCGCCCTGACGGGCACCGCCACCAGCGTCCTCTCGGGCCGGCTCGCGTACTTCTTCGGCGCCGTGGGCCCGGCGGTCACCGTCGACACCGCCTGCTCGTCCTCCCTCGTGGCCCTGCACCTGGCCGCCCACGCGCTGCGCCAGGGCGAGTGCTCCCTGGCGCTGGCCGCCGGCGTCACCGTGATGTCCAGCCCCACCACCTTCGTGGAGTTCAGCCGCCAGGGCGGGCTCTCCGCCGACGGGCGCTGCCGCTCCTTCGCCGACTCCGCGAACGGCACCGGCTGGGCCGAGGGCGTGGGCGTCCTGGTCCTGGAACGCCTCTCGGAGGCACGGCGCAACGGGCACGAGGTGCTGGCCGTCATCCGCGGCTCCGCCGTCAACCAGGACGGCGCCTCCAACGGCCTGACCGCCCCCAACGGCCCCTCCCAGCGACGGGTGATCGAGCAGGCGCTGGTCAGCGCGCGGCTCTCGGCCGACGAGGTCGACGTCGTCGAGGCGCACGGCACCGGCACCACCCTGGGCGACCCGGTCGAGGCCCAGGCGCTGCTGGCGACCTACGGCCAGGGCCGCGATGCCGAGCGCCCGCTGCTGCTGGGCTCGGTGAAGTCCAACCTCGGCCACACCCAGGCGGCGGCCGGCATGGCCGGTGTCATCAAGATGGTGCTGGCCATGCGGCACGGCCTGCTCCCGCGCACCCTCCACGTGGACGCGCCGTCCTCGCACGTCGACTGGGCGCAGGGAGCCGTACGCCTGCTGACCGAGCAAGTCCCCTGGCCCCGGGGCGAACAGCCGCGCCGGGCCGGCGTCTCCTCGTTCGGGCTCAGCGGCACCAACGCGCACACGATCCTGGAGGAGGCCCCGCCCGCCCCGGCCCCCGAGGCGGGCCAGGACGACACCGCCCCCGCCGAACCTCCGGCGGCGGGCGCCGTCCCGTGGCTGGTCTGCGGCCGCACCCGCGAGGCGCTGCGCGCCCAGGCGGCGCAGCTGCTCGACCACCTCACGTCCACCCCCGGCCTCGCGCCTGTGGACGTCGCCTACTCCCTGGCCACGGCCCGCTCCGGCCTGGAGCACCGGGCCGCGTTCACCGCGGCCGACCTGGAGGGCGCCCGCGCCGCCCTCACCGCCCTCGCCGACGGTGCGCCCGCTCCGGGCCTGGTCCAGGACACCGCCCGTACGCGCTCCAAGCTCGCCTTCCTCTTCGCGGGGCAGGGCTCCCAGCGGCCCGGCATGGGACGTGAACTGGCCGCCCGCTTCCCCGTCTTCGCCACCGCCCTCGACGAGGTCCTCACCCACCTCGACCAGGGCCTGGAACGGCCCCTGAAGGACGTGCTGTTCGCCGCCGAGGGCACGCCCGAGGCCGCCCTGCTGGACGGGACCGGCTACGCCCAGCCCGCGCTGTTCGCGATCGAGGTGGCGCTGTACCGGCTCGCCGAGTCCCTCGGCATCAAGCCGGACTTCCTCGCCGGACACTCCATCGGCGAGATCGCCGCGGCGCACGTGGCCGGGGTCTTCTCCCTGGCCGACGCCGCGGCCCTGGTGGTCGCCCGCGGGCGCCTCATGCAGGCGCTCCCCGCAGGCGGCGCCATGGTCTCCCTCGAAGCCACCGAGGAGGAGGTGCTGCCCCTCCTTGAGGACCGGCAGGACCGCGTCTCCATCGCCGCGGTCAACGGGCCCGCCGCCGTCGTGGTCGCCGGCCGGACCGACGAGGTCACCGCCGTCGCCGAGCACTTCGGCGCGCTGGGCCGCAAGACCAAGCGGCTGCGTGTCTCGCACGCGTTCCACTCCCCGCTCATGGAGCCCGTGCTGGAGGAGTTCCGCGCGGTCGTCTCCCGGCTCACCCCGCAGGCGCCCGTCGTCCCGGTCGTCTCCGGCCTGACCGGCACCCTCGCCACGGTGGAGCAGCTGACCTCCCCCGACTACTGGGTGGACCACGCCCGCCACGCCGTACGCTTCGCCGACACCCTCGCCTGGCTCGACGGCCACGGCGCCGCCACCTACCTGGAACTGGGCCCCGACGGCGTCCTGTCCGCCATGGCCCAGACCTGCCTGGCCGCGGCCGGTTCCGCCGAGGACACCGGCCCCCTGGACGGCGTGTCCGCGACCCTCGCCGTACTGCGCCCCGGCCGCCCGGAGGCCGAGACGCTCACCGCCGCGCTGGCGGGCCTGCACACCCGCGGCGTGGCCCTCCAGTGGGAGCCCTACTTCCAGGGCACCGGCGCCCGGCGTACCGACCTGCCCACCTACGCCTTCCAGCGCCGCCGCTACTGGCCCAAGAGCGTTCCCGCGACGGGCGGCGACGTGCGCGCCGCCGGTCTGGGCGCGGCGCACCACCCGCTGCTGACGGCGGCCGTGTCGGTCGCCAACTCCGACGGCCTGCTGCTGACCGGCCGGCTGTCGCTGCGTACCCACCCCTGGCTCGCCGACCACGCCGTGCGCGGCACGGTGCTGCTGCCGGGCACCGCCTTCCTGGAGCTGGCCGTACGCGCCGGGGACGAGGCCGGCTGCACCCGCGTGGAGGAACTCACCCTGGCCGCCCCGCTGGTGCTGCCCGAAGAGGGCGGCGTCCAGGTGCAGGTGTGGGTGGGCAGCCCCGACGAGAGCGGCCGCCGCGCCGTGAGCGTGCACTCCCGCCCCGACGGGCCCGAAGAGCTCCCCTGGACCCAGCACGCCGCCGGCACCCTCGTCACCGGCGAGCACCATGCCGGCTTCGACGCCACCGCCTGGCCCCCCGCCGGCGCGCAGCCGCTGGACCTCGACGGCTTCTACGACCGCATGGCCGACACCGGCTTCGGATACGGCCCCCTGTTCCAGGGCCTGAGCGCCGCCTGGAGGAGCGGCGACGCCGTCTACGCCGAGGTGACCCTGCCCGAGACGCACGGCGCCGACGCCGCGTCGTCTGCGGTGTTCGGCATCCACCCGGCCCTGCTGGACGCCGCGCTGCACGCCGCGGCCTTCGTCGACCTGGGTGAGCACGCCCGCGGCGGCCTGCCCTTCGCGTGGCAGGACGTGACCTTGCACGCGAGCGGGGCGAGCACGGTCCGCGTCAAGCTGACCCTCGCCGAGGACGACGCGGTGGCGATCGCCGTCGCCGACACCACCGGCGCCCCCGTCGCCTCCATCGGCTCGCTGGTCCTGCGCGCCGTGCCCGACGAGCAGCTCACCGCCGCCAACTCCCTTCTCCGCGACGCCCTGTTCGAGCTGCGCTGGAGCGCACCGCGCCAGGTAGACCAGGAGGCGCCCGCCTCGGCCGCCGTCCTCGGCGCGGACCTCTTCGGCCTGCAGCGGGCCCTGTCCTCGCAGGACCTCACCGTCACGGCGCTGCCCGGCCCGGACACCGCCACCCCCGCCCCGGACGTGGTCCTCGCCCCCGTCGAGGGCGCGGCCGGTGCCACCGATGACGCAGTCGTCGCCTGCGTGCACGCCCGCACCGCCCACGCCCTGGAACTCCTGCGGACCTGGCTGGCCGAGGAGCACTACGCCGCGTCCCGGCTGGTCTTCGTCACCCGCGGCGCGGTCGCCACCGACGCCCGGCAGGCACCCGACCCGGTGGCCGCCGCCGTCTGGGGCCTGGTACGGGCCGCACAGAGCGAACACCCCGGCCGATTCGGCCTGCTGGACCTCGATGCGGACACCACCGAGCCCGCCGCGCAGCCGGTGCTGCGCGCCCTGGCCCTGGACGAGCCGCAGACCGCCGTCCGCGGCACCGCCGTGCTCACCGCGCGGCTCGCCCGCGCCCGGACGCAGCAGGGCACCGCGCAGTGGGACCCCGAGGGCACCGTGGTGCTCACCGGCGCCACCGGCGGCCTGGGCCGCGTACTGGCCCGGCACCTGGTCACCGAGCGCGGCGTACGGCACCTGCTGCTCGCCAGCCGCCGCGGCGCCGACGCCGACGGCGCGACGGAACTCGTGGCCGAACTGGCCCGGCACGGCGCGCAGGTGGCCATCGCCGCATGCGACCTGGCCGACCGCGCCGCCGTGCGGCGGCTGCTGGCCGCAGTGCCCGCCGAGCACCCCGTCACCGCCGTCGTGCACAGCGCCGGCACCCTCGACGACGGGGTGATCGAGTCGCTCACCCCCGAGCGGATCAGCGCGGTGCTGCGGCCCAAGGCCGACGCCGTCTGGCACCTGCACGAGGCCACCCGGGACCTGGACCTGGCCGCCTTCGTCGTCTTCTCCTCCCTCTCCGGCACCGTGGGCGCGGCGGGCCAGGGCAACTACGCCGCCGCCAACGCCTTCCTCGACGCGCTCGCCCAACTGCGCCGCGCCCAGGGCCTGCCGGGGCTCTCCCTGGCCTGGGGCCCGTGGGCGCCCACCTCCGGGATGACCGGCGGTCTGACGGACGAGGACCTCGACCGCCTGGCCCGGATGGGCACGCCCGCGCTCACCGAGGAAGAGGGCATCGCCCTCTTCGACGCGGCCTGCGCCTCGGACGCCGCCGTCCTGCTGCCGACCCGGCTCGACCTGTCCGTCCTGCGCCTCCAAGGCCTCCAGGGCGCCGTGCCGCCGCTGTGGCGCGGCCTGATCCGCACCCCGGCCCGCCGCGCGGTGGTCTCGGGCTCGGAGGCCGCCGTCACCCTCGTACAGAAGCTGTCCCGGCTTCCGGAGAGTGACCGCCGCGAGGTCGTGCTCGACCTCGTGGCCGGCCAAGTGGCCGCCGTACTGGGCCACTCCAGCACCGCCGACATCGACGCGCGGCGCCCGCTGCGGGAGCTGGGCTTCGACTCGCTGACCGCGGTGGAACTGCGCAACCGGCTCAGCGCCGCCACCGGCCTGCGCACCTCGGCGACGGTCATCTTCGACTACCCGACCGTCGATGCGCTCGCCGCGCACCTGTTGGCCGAACTCATGGGCTCCGAAGCCGCCGTGGCGGCGGATGCCCCCCGTGCCGCCGCTGACGAGGACCCCGTCGTCATCGTCGGCATGAGCTGCCGCTACCCGGGCGGCGTCGCCTCGCCGGAGGACCTGTGGCGGCTGGTCAGCGAGGGCACCGACGCCATCTCGGGCCTGCCCACCGACCGCGGCTGGGACCTGGACGCGCTCTACGACCCGGACCCGGAGCGCACCGGTACCTCCTACTCCCGCTTCGGCGGATTCCTGCACACCGCCGCCGACTTCGACCCCGCCTTCTTCGGCATGAGCCCCCGCGAGGCCCTGGCCACCGACTCCCAGCAGCGGCTGCTCCTGGAGGCGTCCTGGGAGGCCGTCGAGCGCGCGGGCATCGACCCGGTGTCCCTGCGCGGCAGCCAGACCGGCGTGTTCGCGGGCGTGATGTACAACGACTACGCCACGGTGCTCTCCGGCGGGCAGTTCGAGGGCCACCAGGGCAGCGGCACCGCCGCCAGCGTCGTCTCCGGGCGCGTCTCCTACACCCTCGGCCTCGAAGGCCCCGCCGTCACGGTGGACACCGCGTGCTCGTCCTCGCTGGTCGCCATGCACTGGGCGATGCAGGCCCTGCGCGCGGGGGAGTGCTCGCTCGCACTGGCCGGCGGCGTCACGGTCATGTCGACGCCGGGCGCCCTCATCGAGTTCTCCCGCCAGCGCGGGCTGTCCCCGGACGGCCGCTGCAAGGCGTTCTCCGACAGCGCGGACGGCGTCGGCTGGTCCGAGGGCGTGGGCGTACTCGTCCTGGAGCGCCTCTCGGATGCCCGCCGCAACGGGCACCGGGTGCTGGCCGTCGTCCGCGGCTCCGCCGTCAACCAGGACGGCGCCTCCAACGGCCTCACCGCTCCCAACGGCCCCTCCCAGCAGCGGGTGATCCGGCAGGCGCTGGCCGCCGCCGGCCTGTCCGCCACGGACGTCGACGCGGTGGAGGGCCACGGCACCGGCACCACCCTGGGCGACCCCATCGAGGCCCAGGCCCTGCTCGCCGCCTACGGCCGGGACCGCGCCGCGGAGCGCCCGCTGCTGCTGGGCTCGGTGAAGTCCAACATCGGCCACACCCAGGCCGCGGCCGGCGTCGCCGGCGTCATCAAGATGGTCATGGCCATGCGCCACGGCACGCTGCCCCCCACCCTGCACGCCGACGTGCCCTCCTCGCACGTGGAGTGGGACGGCGCAGGGGTGCGCCTGCTCACCGAGGAGACGCCCTGGCCGCAGGCAGGCCGGCCGCGCCGCGCCGCCGTCTCCTCCTTCGGCTTCAGCGGCACCAACGCCCACCTCATCGTCGAGGAGCCCGCTGCCGCCCCCGACGAGCGCGCACAGCCGGCGCTCACCCCGGCCGTCCTGCCCTGGACGCTGTCCGGCAAGAGCCGGGCGGCGCTGCGCGACCAGGCCGCCCGCCTGCGGACCTTCCTGGAGGAGCGCCCCGGCCTCGACCCGGCCGACATCGCGCTCTCCCTGGCCACCACCCGCTCGGCCTTCGACCAGCGCGCCGTCGTCACCGGCGACCGCGACGAACTGCTGCGCGCGCTGGCCGACCTGGCCGCCGACCGGCCCGGCCCCGCGCTCACCGAGGGCGAGGTCGGCGGCGCCGGCAAGCTGGCCGTGGTCTTCTCCGGCCAGGGCAGCCAGCGCCCCGGCGCCGGCCGCGAACTCGCCGCCCGCTTCCCCGCGTTCGCCCGGGCCGTCGACGAGGTGAGTGCCGCCCTCGACCCGTACCTGGACCGCCCCCTCAAGGACGTCCTGTTCGCTCCTGAGGGCACCCCCGAGGCGGAGCTGCTGGGCCGCACCGAGTGGACCCAGCCCGCGCTGTTCGCCATCGGCGTCGCGCTCCACCGCCTGCTGGGCACCTGGGGCATTTGCCCCGACGTACTGCTGGGCCACTCCATCGGCGAGATCACCGCCGCGCACGTCGCGGGCGTCCTCTCGCTGCCCGACGCGGCCCGCCTGGTGACCGCGCGCGGACGGCTGATGCAGGAGCTGCCCGCCGGCGGCGCGATGATCTCCCTTCAGGCCACCGAGGACGAGCTCGCGCCGCTGCTCGCCGGGCGCGAGCACGAGGTCTCCGTCGCCGCCGTCAACGGCCCCCGCAGCGTCGTGGTCGCCGGGGACCAGTCCGCCACCGAGGAGATCGCCGCCCACTTCGCCGCGCAGGGCCGCAAGACCAAGCGCCTGGCGGTCAGCCACGCCTTCCACTCGCCGCTCATGGAGCCCGCGCTCGACGGGCTGCGCGAGGTCGCCGCCGGTCTCACCTACCACGCGCCGGACGTGACCGTCATCTCCGGCCTGACCGGACGCCCCGCCACCGACGGCGAACTGCGCTCGGCCGACTACTGGGTCGCGCACGCCCGCGGCGCCGTCCGCTTCGCCGACACCATGCGCGCCGCGCACGACTGCGGCGCCGGCACCTTCCTCGAACTCGGCCCCGACAGCGTGCTGTCGGCCGCCGCCCAGGACGCCCTCGGCGACGACGCGGACGCGCACATCGTCCCGATGCTGCGCACCGGGCGCGGCGAGGAGCGCTGCGCGGCCACCGCGCTGGCCCGCCTGCACGTCAGCGGCACGGCCGTCGACTGGCCCGCCTACCTCGACGGCACCGGCGCCCGTACGGTCGACCTGCCCACCTACGCCTTCCAGCACGAGCGCTACTGGCCCGAGCCGGCCCCGGCCCGCCTCGCGCAGGCCGCCGCCGACCCCGCGGACGCCGAGCTGTGGGGCGCCGTCGAACGCGGCGACACCACGGAGCTGGCCGCGCTTCTCGGGCTGCGCGACGAACAGCACGCCTCCCTGTACGCGCTGCTGCCCGCGCTGTCCTCCTGGCGCCAGCACCGGCACGAGAAGGCGCTGCTGGACTCCACCCGCTACCGCGTCGCCTGGCGCCCCGTCCAGGCGGCCGCCGCGCCCGTACTGGAGGGCACCTGGCTGCTGGTCACCGCCGACGGCATCGACAGCGACGAGATCCTCGACGCGCTGCGCGGCCACGGCGCCCAGTTCGAGACCCTCGTCCTGGACGACGCCTGCCGCGACCGCGCCGAACTCGCCGCCCGCATCGAGGCAGTACGCGGGGAGGAAGCCGTACGCGGAGAGGGCCGCGCCTTCTTTGGCGTCCTGTCCCTGCTCCCGCTCGCCGACCGGCCCGGCCACCAGCCGGCCGCCGAACCGCCGGCCGGGCTCGCGCTCAGCCTCGTACTGGTCCAGGCGCTCACCGACACCCCGCTCGACGCGCCCCTGTGGACCCTGACCCGCGGCGCGGTTACCACCGGCGCGGGCGACCCGCTCACCAACCCCCTCCAGACGGCGGTCTGGGGACTGGGCCGGGCCGCCGCCCTGGAGCACCCGCAGCTGTGGAGCGGCCTGATCGACCTGCCGGCCGCGCTCGACGCCCCCGCCACCCAGCACCTGGTCAGCGCGCTGGCCGCCACGGGCGGCGAGGACCAGATCGCCGTCCGCGCCACCGGGGCGCTCGGCCGGCGCCTGGTGCGCCACCCGCAGGCCGAACTGCCCCCGGCCGACGCCTTCACCGCGCGCGGCACCGTGCTCGTCACCGGCGGCACCGGAGCGCTCGGTGCCGAGGTCGCGCGCTGGCTCGCCCGCAGCGGCGCCGGCCACCTCCTGCTCACCAGCCGCCGCGGCCCCGACGCCCCCGGAGCCGCCGAACTGGCCGCCGAGATCGAGGAGTTGGGTGCCGAGGTCACCCTCGCGGCCTGCGACACCGCCGACCGCGGCGCGCTCGCCGCCCTGCTGGCCTCCGTGCCCGCCGAGCACCCGCTGACCGGCGTCGTGCACGCGGCCGGCGTCGGCCAGAACGCCGCCCTGACCGAAACCCCCCTGGCGGACGCCGCGGAGGCGATGGCCGCCAAGCTGCTCGGCGCGGCCCACCTGGATGCCCTTCTGGACGGCCACGACCTGGACTTCTTCGTCCTCGTCTCCTCGATCGCCGGAGTGTGGGGCAGCGCCGGACAGAGCGCCTACGGTGCCGCCAACGCCTACCTCGACGCCCTCGCCGAGCACCGGCGCGCCCGCGGCCTGCCCGCGACCTCGGTGGCCTGGGGTCCCTGGGCCGAGGCGGGCATGGCCACCCACGAGGCCGTCACCGACGAACTGCACCGGCGCGGGCTGCGCTTCCTGGCACCCGCGAGCGCCC
Organism: Streptomyces sp. UF-297; assembly: GCF_058245575.1. NCBI lineage: Bacteria > Bacillati > Actinomycetota > Actinomycetes > Kitasatosporales > Streptomycetaceae > Streptomyces > Streptomyces sp. UF-297. Next base: position 25,767 of record NZ_JBSIBZ010000096.1, read on the forward strand.
TCGCCGAACTGCGGCGCGCCGTCGTCCAGCAGGACGTCACGGTCACCGTCGCCGACATCGACTGGGAGCGCTACCACCCCGTCTTCACCTCCTCGCGCCCCAGCGTCCTCTTCGACGAACTCGCCGAGGTCAAGGCCCTCGCGCACACCGAAGGCGACAGCGCGGCGCCGGAGTTCGCCGCCCGCCTGCGGGGCCTTGACGAGGACGGGCAGGAGCGGCTGCTGGCCGACCTGGTGCGCGCCGAGGCGGCTCTCGTCCTCGGCCACGCCTCCGCCGACGGGGTCCCCGAGCGGGGCGCCTTCCGCGACGCGGGCTTCGACTCGCTGACGGCCGTGGAGCTGCGCAAGCGGCTGGCCGCCCTCACCGGCCTGGCCCTGCCCGCCACCCTCGTCTTCGACTACCCGACGCCCGCCACCCTCGCCCGCCATCTGCGCGCCGAACTCCTGGGCACCGAAGGCGAGTCGGCCGCGACCGTGGCGGCTTCGGCGGGCCGCTTCGACGAGCCCATCGCCATCGTCGGCATGAGCTGCCGCTTCCCCGGCGGCGTCCGCTCCCCGCAGCAGTTCTGGGAGCTCATCACCGACGGCGTCGACGCCATCACCGACTTCCCCGTCAACCGCGGCTGGGACACCACCGGCCTCTACCACCCCGACCCCGACAACCCCGGCACGACCTACTCCGCGCAGGGCGGATTCCTGCACGACGCGGGCGAGTTCGACGCCTCCTTCTTCGGCATCTCGCCCCGCGAGGCCCTCTCCATGGACCCCCAGCAGCGCCTGCTGCTGGAGACCACCTGGGAGGCGTTCGAGAGCGCCGGGATCGACCCCACGGGCGTGCACGGCAGCGCGACCGGCACCTTCATCGGCTCCACCTACCAGGAGTACGGATTCGGCGTCGAGGACGGCTCCGCCGGACACCTGGTGACCGGCACCAGCCCCAGCGTGCTCTCCGGGCGCCTGGCCTACCTCTTCGGCCTCGAAGGGCCGGCCGTCACCGTCGACACCGCCTGCTCCTCGTCCCTGGTGGCCCTGCACCTGGCCTGCCAGTCGCTGCGCAACGGCGAGAGCGGGCTGGCGCTGGCCGGCGGCGCGACCGTGATGACCAACCCCAACCCGTTCGTCGCCTTCAGCCGCCAGCGCGCCCTCGCGGGCGACGGCCGCTGCAAGGCGTTCTCCGACAGCGCCGACGGCATGACGCTGGCCGAAGGCGTCGGCGTCCTCGTCCTGGAGCGCCTTTCGGACGCCCAGCGCAACGGGCACGAGATCCTGGCCGTCGTGCGCGGCTCGGCCATCAACCAGGACGGCGCCTCCAACGGCCTGTCCGCCCCCAACGGCCCCTCCCAGCAGCGCGTCATCCGCCAGGCGCTGGCCAACGCCCAGCTGGACGCGGCCGACATCGACGCCGTCGAGGCGCACGGCACCGGCACGGCCCTCGGCGACCCCATCGAGGCCCAGGCCCTGCTCGCCACCTACGGCCGCGACCGCGACCCGAACAGCCCGCTGCTGCTGGGCTCGGTGAAGTCCAACATCGGCCACACCCAGTCCGCGGCCGGCGTGGCGGGCGTCATCAAGATGGTCCTGGCCCTGCGCCACGGGCAGCTGCCGCGCACTTTGCACGCCGACACCCCCTCCAGCCACATCGACTGGACCTCCGGCACCGTTTCCCTGCTGAGCGAGGGCGCCCACTGGCCCGAGGGCGAACGCCCGCGCCGCGCGGCCGTCTCCTCCTTCGGCATCAGCGGCACCAACGCCCACACGGTCCTCGAAGAGGCCCCCCGGGCACAGGAGACCGCCCCCGCGCAGACGGCGGAGCCGGTGCCCCCGGCAGGCGACGCCCTCCCCTGGGTGCTGTCCGCGCGGACCCCCGGCGCGCTGCGCGCCCAGGCCGCGCACCTCGCCGCCCACCTCGACGGCGAACAGGCGCCCAGCGCCCTGGACATCGGCCACAGCCTGGTGACCTCGCGCACCCTCTTCGACCACCGCGCCGTCCTCGTCGCCACCGACGACGACAGCCGCCGCGACGCCCTCAAGGCCCTCGCCGAAGGCCGCTCGGCCCCCGGCGTCGTCCAGGGCACGGCCGACACCGACGGCAGGACCGTCTTCGTCTTCCCCGGCCAGGGCTCCCAGTGGGCCGGCATGGGCGCGCGGCTCCTGGAGGAGTCCCCGGTCTTCGCCGCGCGCCTGGCCGAATGCGCCGCCGCGCTGGCGCCGTACACCGACTGGTCGCTGCTGGACGTGCTGCGCCGGCGGGAGGGCGCGCCGACGCTGGAGCGCGTCGACGTCGTACAGCCCGCCTCCTGGGCCGTCATGGTCTCGCTCGCCGAACTCTGGCGCTCCCACGGCATCACCCCCGACGCCGTCGTCGGCCACTCGCAGGGCGAGATCGCCGCCGCGGCCGTCGCCGGCGCCCTGACCCTGGAGGACGCCGCCCGGGTCGTGGCCCTGCGCAGCCAGGCCATCGGCCGCACGCTCGCCGGAACCGGCGGCATGCTGTCGGTCCCGCTGCCCGTGGCCGACGTCGAAGAGCGCCTCGCCGCCTACGAGGGACTGTCCGTCGCCGCCGTCAACGGGCCCCGGTCCGTCGTCGTCGCCGGTCTCACCGCGCCGATGGACGCCCTGGTGGCCGAACTGAGCGCCCAGGACATCCGCGCCAAGCGCATCGCCGTGGACTACGGTTCGCACTCCGCGCAGGTCGAGCTGTTGCGCGACGAACTGCACAGCGTCCTCGCGCCCATCAGCCCGCGCCCCGCGCAGGTGCCCTTCTTCTCCACCGTCACCGGCGACTGGCTGGACACCACCGCCCTGGACGCCGACTACTGGTACACCAACCTGCGCCGGACCGTCCGTTTCGAACCCGCCATCCGCGAACTCCTCACCCAGAGCCACCGCTTCTTCATCGAGGTCAGCTCCCACCCCGTGCTGTCCATGGCCATCCAGGAGACGGCCGAAGCAGCCGGCGGCCCGGCCGCCGTACTCGGCACGCTGCGCCGCGACACCGGCGGCACCGACCGCTTCCTGACCTCGCTCGCCGAGGCGTTCGTCCGCGGCGCCGACGCCGACTGGGCCGTTGTGTTCACCGGCACCGGCGCCCGCCGCGTGCCGCTGCCCACGTACGCCTTCCAGCGCGAGCACCTGTGGGCCATCCCCGCCAAGCCCCACACCCGGGCCGAAGCCGACCCCGCGGACGCGGAGTTCTGGACGGCGGTGGAGGAAGAGGACGTGGAGGCCCTCGCCTCCAGCCTGCACCTGGACAGCACCTCCCTCGCCCCGGTGCTCCCGGCCCTGTCGCACTGGCGCAAACGCCGCCGCGACCGCTCCACCGTCGACTCCTGGCGCTACCGCACCACATGGAAGCCGCTGACCGGCCTGCCCACGGCGGCACTGACGGGCACCTGGCTCGTCGTCGCCCCCGAAGGGACCGACACCGACACCCTCACCGGCGTCCTCGCCGCCCACGGCGCCGCGCCGCGCACCCTCGTCCTGGACGACGCCTGCGCCGACCGCGCGACCCTGACCGCCCGCCTGACCGGCCTCGACGACGCGGCCGGTCTCACGGGAGTGGTGTCTTTGCTGGCCGAGGCCGAAGAGGCGAGCGCCACGCACCCGGCGCTCACCCGCGGACTCGCCCTGACCCTCGCGCTCGTCCAGGCACTCGGCGACGCCGGAATCGACGCACCCCTGTGGTGCCTGACCCAAGGCGCCGTCTCCACCGGCCGCGCGGACCGGCTGACCCACCCCGACCAGGCCCAGATCCTCGGCCTCGGCTGGACGGCCGCCCTGGAACACCCGCAGCGCTGGGGAGGCCTCGTCGACCTGCCCGAGCGGCTGGACCAGCGCGCCGGTGAGCGCCTGGCCGCCGTCCTGAGCGGCCGCAGCGGCGAGGACCAACTCGCCCTGCGCGCCTCGGGCGTCCTCGCCCGCCGTGTCGTACGCGCCGCCGCCGGCGCCCCGGCCCGCCCCTGGACGCCGAGGGGCACCACCCTCGTCACCGGCGGCACCGGCACCCTCGCCCCGCACCTGGCGCGCTGGCTCGCCGAGCAGGGCGCCGAGCACATCGTGCTCACCAGCCGCCGCGGCCCGGCGGCACCCGGCGCCGACGACCTCGTGCGGGAACTGACCGAGTCGGGCTGCGAGGCGAGCGTCGTCGCCTGCGACCTGACCGACCGCGACGCGGTCGCGCGGATGCTCGCCGAGATGGAGGCCGAAGGCCGCACCGTACGCAGCGTCGTGCACACCGCCGTCACCATCGAGCTGGCGACGCTGGAGGAGACGACCCCCGAGGACTTCGCGAAGGTCATGGACGCCAAGGTCACCGGCGCCCGGCATCTGGACGAACTCCTCGGCGACGACCTCGACGCCTTCGTCCTGTACTCCTCCACCGCCGGCATGTGGGGCAGCGGCGCGCACGCCGCCTACGTCGCCGGCAACGCCTACCTCAACGCCCTGGCCGAGCAGCGCCGCGCCCGCGGCGCCGTCGCCACCGCCGTCTCCTGGGGCATCTGGGCCGACGACCTCAAGCTCGGCCGCGTCGACCCCGGCCAGATCCGCCGCAGCGGACTGGTCTTCATGGACCCCCAGCTGGCCCTCACCGGCCTGCGGCAGGCCCTCGACGACGGGGAAACCGTCCTGGCCGTCGCGGACGTGGACTGGGAGCGCTACTACCCCGTCTTCACCGCCGCACGGCCCACCACGCTCTTCGAAGACCTGCCCGAGGTCCGGCAGATGGCACAGGAGCGGGCCGAAGTCCCCGACACCGGAAGCGAGTTCGCCACCCGGCTGCTCGGGATGGACGCCGTCGAACAGGACCGCCTCCTGCTGGACCTGGTCCGCACCGAAGCGGCCACCGCGCTCGGCCACGCCTCACCCGACGTCCTCTCCGAACAGCGCGCCTTCCGCGACGTCGGCTTCGACTCGCTGACCGCCGTCGACCTGCGCAACCGCATCGCCGCCGTCACCGGGCTCGCCCTGCCGAGCACCATGGTCTTCGACTACCCCAACCCGCTCGCCCTGGTGGCCTACCTGCGCGACGCCATCGCGGGCGCGAGCACCCGGGCCGACACCGCCGTCAGCGCCGCGGCCACCGACGAGCCCATCGCCATCATCGGCATGAGCTGCCGCTACCCCGGCGGCGTCGGCTCCCCGGACGACCTGTGGCGCCTGGTCACCGAAGGCGGCGACGCCATCAGCGAGTTCCCCGCCGACCGCGGCTGGGACACCGAGGGCCTGTACGACCCGGACCCGGACCGGCCGGGCCACACGTACTCGGTGCGCGGCGGATTCCTGCACGACGCCGCCGACTTCGACGCCTCCTTCTTCGGCATCTCGCCCCGCGAGGCCCTGGCCATGGACCCCCAGCAGCGCCTGCTGCTGGAGACCTCCTGGGAGGCCATGGAGCGCGCCGGGATCGACCCGGCCACCCTGCGCGGCAGCAGCACCGGCACCTTCATCGGCGCCAGTTACCAGGACTACGGGGCATCCGGCACGGGCCCGGAAGGCGCCGAGGGCCACCTGATCACCGGCACCATCTCCAGCGTCCTGTCCGGCCGCCTGTCCTACACCTACGGCTTCGAGGGCCCGGCCGTCTCCCTCGACACCGCCTGCTCCTCCTCCCTGGTCGCCCTGCACCTGGCCTGCCAGTCCCTGCGCAACGGCGAGAGCTCGCTGGCTCTGGCGGGCGGCGTCAGCATCATGTCCACGCCCGGCGCGTTCGTCGGCTTCAGCCGCCAGCGCGCGATGGCCGCCGACGGCCGCTGCAAGGCCTACTCCGACCAGGCCGACGGCATGAGCCTGGCCGAGGGCGTCGGCCTCGTCCTCGTCGAGAAGCTCTCCGACGCCCGCCGCAACGGACACCAGGTCCTGGCCGTCATCCGGGGCTCCGCCGTCAACCAGGACGGCGCCTCCAACGGCCTGACCGCCCCCAACGGCCCCTCCCAGCAGCGCGTGATCCGCCAGGCCCTCGCCAACGCCAAGGTCGCCGCCGCCGAGGTCGACGTCATCGACGGACACGGCACCGGCACCGCCCTCGGCGACCCCATCGAGGCCCAGGCCCTGCTCGCCACCTACGGCCAGGACCGCGACCCCGAGCACCCGGTGCTCCTCGGCTCGGTCAAGTCCAACATCGGCCACACCCAGATGGCCTCCGGCGTCGCCAGCATCATCAAGATGGTCATGGCCCTGCGCCACCGAAGCGTGCCGCAGAGCCTGCACATCGACCGGCCCTCCTCGCACGTCGACTGGAGCTCCGGCACCATCCGGCTGCTCACCGAGCCCACCGCCTGGCCGGACACCGCACACCCGCGCCGCGCGGCCGTCTCCTCCTTCGGACTCAGCGGCACCAACGTCCACACCATCCTCGAACAGGCCCCCGCGGAGCGGCCCGAGGACGCGACGGACGCCGCGCCGGACCGCCCGGCCGAGCCCGCCCTCGTCCCCCTGACGCTCTCCGGCCGCACCGAAGAGGGCCTGCGCGCCCAGGCCGGACGGCTCCTGACCCACCTCGCCGACCACCCCCAACTGCCGCTCACCGACCTCGCCTTCTCCCTGGCCACCTCCCGCGCCGCCCTGGAGCACCGCGCGGCCGTCGTCACCGACGACCGGGACACCCTCACCCGCGCCCTGACCGCGCTGCGCGACGCGGCCCCCGACGGCGCGCTGCTCACCGGGCACCCGGACCGCGGCCGGCTGGCCTTCCTCTTCACCGGCCAGGGCAGCCAGCGCCCCGCCATGGGACGCGAGCTCTACGACCGCCACCCGGTCTACGCCGAGGCCCTGGACGCCGTTCTGGCCCGCTTCGACCTCGAACTCGACCGCCCGCTGCGGGAGATCCTCTTCGCCGGACCCGGCACCCCCGAGGCCGCGCTGCTGGACGACACCGGCTACACCCAGCCGGCCCTCTTCGCCCTCGAAGTGGCGCTGTTCCGCCTCGCCGAGTCCTGGGGCCTGCGCCCCGACTACGTCGCTGGCCACTCCATCGGCGAGTTCGCCGCGGCGCACGCCGCCGGAGTCCTCTCCCTGGAGGACGCCTGCACCCTCGTCGCGGCCCGCGGCCGTCTGATGGCGGCCCTGCCCACGGGCGGCGCCATGGCCTCCGTCGAGGCCGCCGAGGACGAGGTGCTGCCGCTGCTCGCGCAGTACGACGGACGCCTGTCCGTCGCCGCCGTCAACACCCCGGCGTCCCTGACCGTCTCGGGCGACGAGGACGCGGTACTGGCCGTGGCGGCCCACTTCCAGGAGCTCGGCCGCCGCACCAAGCAGCTGCGGGTCAGCCATGCCTTCCACTCGGCGCACATGGACGCGATGCTGGAGGACTTCGCCCGCGCCGCCGAAGGCGTCACCTTCCACGCGCCGACGCTGCCGCTGGTGTCCACCCTGACCGGCGAGCCGGCCACGGCCGGGGAACTGGGCTCGGCGCAGTACTGGACCCGGCAGGTCCGCGGCACCGTCCGCTTCGCCGACGCCGTACGCCACCTCACCGAGCACGGGGTGAGGACCTTCTTCGAACTCGGCCCGGACGCCGTCCTCAGCGGCGCGGTACGCCAGAGCACCGGCGAGCAGACCCCCGCCACCGCCGTCCCGGCCCTGCGCCGCGACCGGCCCGAGGGCCCGGCGCTGACCACGGCACTGGCCCGGCTCCACCTCCACGGCGTACGGGTCGACTGGGACGCCGTGTTCACGGGCAGCGGCGCCCAGCGGATCGATCTGCCCACCTACCCCTTCCAGCGCGAGCGCTACTGGCCCGAGGCGGCCACCGCGACCCCCGTACCCGCGCACCCCGCCGACGCGGCGGACGCGGAGTTCTGGTCGGCCGTCGAGCGCGCGGACCTCCAGTCCCTGGGCTCCTCGCTGGAACTGGACGACGACACGCTCACCGCCGTCGTGCCCGCGCTGTCCTCCTGGCGCCGCAAGAGCCGGGAGCGCTCCACCGTCGACGGCTGGCGCTACCGGACCACCTGGAAGCCCCTGACCGGCACGGCCACAGCAGGGCACCCGGCCGGGACCTGGCTGGTGCTCACACCGGCCGACGGCGAGCAGGCCTGGACCGACACGGTCGCCGGAGCCCTGGGCGCCGACTCCGTACGGGTCGAGGTGAGTGCCGCGCAGCGCCGGGACCTGAGCGAGCGGCTGGGGGAACTGGCCGCAGAACACGGCGAGTTCACGGGTGTGCTGTCCCTGCTCGCGACGGCGGGCGAGGGCGCCGGTGACGCCACGGACGCGGGCCTGCTGCTGACGGCGGCCGCCGTCCAGGCCCTGGGCGACGCCGGTATCGAGGCTCCGCTGTGGTGCGTGACCCGTACCGCCGTGGCCGTGGACCGCGCCGAACACCCGGCCCGCCCCGCCCAGGCCGCCGTCTGGGGCCTGGGACGGGTGGCCGCGCTGGAGCACCCGCAGCGCTGGGGCGGTCTGATCGATCTGCCCGACGAGCTCGACGGCACCACCTTGCGCCGCCTGGCCGCCGTCCTCGCCGACAGCGGCGAGGAGGACCAGCTCGCCCTGCGCAGCACCGCGGCCTTCGTCCGCCGGCTGGCCCACCACCGCGCCGCACCGGCCCCCGAGGCGGACGCGTTCCGCCCCACCGGAACCGTGCTCGTCACCGGCGGCACCGGCGCGCTCGGCGGTCACGTCGCCCGCTGGCTGGCAGAAGCGGGCGCCGAGCACCTGCTGCTGGTCAGCCGGAGCGGCGCCGACGCCCCCGGCGCCGGTGAACTGGCCGCACGGATCGAAGAGTCGGGCGCCAGGGTCACCCTTGCGGCGTGCGATGCCGCCGACCGTGACGCGCTCGCCGCCGTACTGGCCGCGATCCCCGACGAGCACCCGCTCACCGCGGTGTTCCACACCGCCGGAACCGTCGACGACGGCACCCTGGACACGCTCATCCCCGAGCAGTTCGCCACCGTCCTGCGCGCCAAAGTCACCGCCACCCGCAACCTGCACGAGGCGACGTGCGAGCGGGACCTGAGCGCCTTCGTGCTCTTCTCCTCCGTTGCCGGGACGCTCGGCGCACCCGGACAGGGCAACTACGCCGCCGCCAACGCCTACCTCGACGCCTTCGCCGAGCACCGGCGCGCCCACGGCCTGCCCGCGACCTCGGTGGCCTGGGGCCCGTGGGCCGAGACCGGAATGGCGGCCGACGGCACCGGCATCCAGGACCGCGTCCGCCGCGGCGGATTCACCCCCATGGCACCCCAACTCGCCCTCGCCGCGCTGCGCCAGGCGATCGCGCAGGACGCCGCGACGCTGACCCTCGCGGACATCGACTGGCAGCGCTACGCAGGTGTGTTCACCGCGCTGCGCCCCAGCCCCTTCGTGGGCGACCTGCCCGAACTGCGCCAATCCGCGCAGCCCGCCGGGGCACCGGAAGCCGCCCTGGGGGAGCCGGCCCTGCGCCAGCGGCTCGCCGGGCTCTCCCCGGCCGCCCGCCCGCGCTTCGTGCTGGACCTGGTACGTACCCAGGTGGCCGCCGTCCTCGGACACAGCGGTACCTCGGCCGTCAGCGCCGAACGCGCCTTCAGCGACCTCGGTTTCGACTCGCTGACCACCGTCGAACTGCGCAACACCCTCACGGCCACCACCGGCCTGAAACTGCCCGCGACCCTCGTCTACGACTACCCGACCCCGACCGCCCTCGCCGACTTCCTGCTCGCCGAACTCCTGGGCACCCTGCCCGACTCCGCCACCGGCACCCCGGCCCTCGCCGGACGCGCGGCGGACGACGACCCCATCGCCATCGTCGGCATGAACTGCCGCTTCCCCGGCGGCGTACGGTCCCCCGAGGACCTCTGGCGGCTGCTGAGCCAGGGCGAGGACGCGATCGGCGCCTTCCCCGCGGACCGCGGCTGGGACCTGGACGCGCTGGCCCAGGGAGCCTCCGCGACCCTCGAAGGCGGATTCCTGGACGGCGTCGGCCTCTTCGACGCCCCCTTCTTCGGCATCGCGCCCCGCGAGGCCCTGGCCATGGACCCCCAGCAGCGCCTGCTGCTGGAGACGTCCTGGGAGGCCTTCGAGCGCGCCGGAATCGACGCGACCACCCTGCGCGGCAGCCGTACCGGCGTCTTCGTGGGCACCAACGGCCAGGACTACGCCACACTCCTGCGCCAGGGCACCGGCACCGCCGACGTACGCGGCCATGTCGCCACCGGCAACACCGCCAGCGTCATGTCAGGCCGCCTCTCCTACGCCTTCGGCCTGGAGGGCCCGGCCGTCACCGTCGACACCGCCTGCTCCTCCGCGCTGGTCGCCCTGCACATGGCCGCGAGCGCCCTGCGCGGCGGCGAGTGCAGCCTCGCCCTGGCCGGCGGCGTCTCGGTCATGTCCAGCCCCGACTCCTTCACCGAGTTCACGGTCCAGGGCGGGCTGGCCCCCGACGGACGCTGCAAGCCGTTCGCCGACGCGGCCGACGGCACGAGCTGGTCCGAGGGCGTGGGGGTCCTCCTCCTGGAGCGCCTCTCCGACGCGCGCCGCAACGGCCACGACGTCCTCGGTATCGTGCGCGGCACCGCCGTCAACCAGGACGGCGCCTCCAACGGACTGACCGCGCCCAGCGGCCGGGCCCAGCAGCGCGCCATCCGCCAGGCCCTCGCCGACGCCGACCTCACCCCCGCCGACGTCGACGTCGTCGAGGCGCACGGCACCGGCACCACCCTCGGCGACCCCATCGAGGCCCACGCCCTCATCGCCGCCTACGGACAGGACCGGCCCGAGGGGCAGCCGCTGCTGCTCGGCGCCGTCAAGTCCAACCTGGGCCACACCCAGGCCGCCGCCGGTGTCGCGGGCACCATCAAGGTGCTCCTGGCGATGCGCCACGGCGTGCTGCCCAAGACCCTGCACGTCAACTCCCCGTCCTCGCACGTCGACTGGACGGACAACGCGGTCTCGCTCGTCACCGAGCAGCAGCAGTGGCCCGAGACCGGGCACGCCCGGCGGGCCGGCGTCTCCGCCTTCGGCGTCAGCGGCACCAACGCCCACATCATCATCGAGCAGGCACCGGACGCCGAGGAGCCGGTGACGCAGGAGCCCACCACGGTGCCGGGCCTCGTGCCCTGGCCCGTGTCGGGCAAGTCCGAGGCCGCGCTGGCCGCACAGATCGAGCGGGTCTCGGCGCTGACCGGCCTGTCACCGGTCGACGTGGGCCACTCCCTCGCCACCGGCAGGGCGGCGTTCGCCCACCGCGCGGTCCTCGCGGCCGACGCGGAGGGCGTGCGGGAACTCGCACGCGGCGTCGCCCTGGAGACCGACGGCAAGCTGGCCGTGCTGTTCTCGGGTCAGGGTGCGCAGCGGGTGGGGATGGGCCGGGAGTTGTACGGCCGGTTCCCGGTGTTCGCCCA
>NZ_JBSIBZ010000097.1:0-36431 GCF_058245575.1 Streptomyces sp. UF-297
CCTGTGGGAGAGTAGGACGCCGCCGAACAATTTTTGTGGGGAGCCCCGCACCGTATGGTGCGGGGCTTTTCCGCGTTCAGCAGCCTTTCACAGGCAATTCGATCAGCCGGCGCGGAAGATGACCGCCGATTCGGGTGGGAGGTGCAGGGGGCCGTCCAGGGTTGGGGGTTGGGGGGTGGGCCAGGCGGCCAAGGGATGGGGGTGGGAGGTGGGGAGGGGGATTTCTGCGGGGTGGGTGGGGTGGAGATTGACTGCGAGGTGGAGAGGGGGCCGGGTGAGGTGGAGCCATTGGGCGGACTCGTCGTAGGCGACGTCGGTGGTGGTGAGGTCGGGGTCGGTCAGGGACGGGTGGGTGCGGCGTAGGGACAGCAGGGTGCGATGCCAGGTGAGGAGGGAGGCGTGCGGCTCGGCGTCCAGGCAGGACCAGTCCAGGCAGGAGCGGGCGCGGGTGGCCGGGTCCTGCGGGTCGGGGATGGCGTCCGCGGTCCAGCCGTGGGTGGCGAACTCCGCGCGGCGGCCGGTCCGTACGGCCTCGGCCAGCTCCGGGTCGGTGTGGTCGGTGAAGTACTGCCAGGGGGTGCGGGCGCCGAACTCCTCGCCCATGAAGAGCATGGGCGTGAAGGGGGAGCACAGGACCAGGGCGGCGGCGCAGGCCAGCCGGCCGGGGGAGAGGTGCGCGGCGAGACGGTCGCCCAGGGCGCGGTTGCCGACCTGGTCGTGGGTCTGGGCGTAGGCCAGCAGCCGGTGGGCGGGGGTGGCGCGCAGGTCCAGCGGGGCGCCGTGCGAGCGGCCGCGGAAGGCCGAGTGGGTGCCGGAGTGGAAGAAGCCCTCGGTGAGGGTCTTGGCGAGGGCGGCCATCGGGGCGCGGGCGAAGTCGGCGTAGTAGCCCTGGGATTCGCCGGTCAGGGCGGTGTGCAGGGCGTGGTGGAAGTCGTCGTTCCACTGGGCGTGCACGCCCAGGCCGCCGAGCGGGCGCGGGGCCGTGGTGCGCGGATCGTTGAGGTCGGACTCGGCGATGAGGAACAGCGGGCGCCGCAGGTGGGCGGCCAAGGTGTCCACGGCGGTGGAGAGTTCGGCCAGGAAGTGGCGGGCGCGGGTGTCGTGCAGGGCGTGTACGGCGTCCAGGCGCAGCCCGTCCAGGCGGTATTCGCGCAGCCAGGCGAGCGCGCTGTCGACGAAGTACGAGCGGACCTCGTCGGAGCCCGGGGCGTCGAGGTTGACCGCGGCGCCCCACGGGGTGTGGTGGGTGTCGGTGAAGTACGGCCCGAAGGCGGTCAGATGGTTGCCGGAGGGGCCGAGGTGGTTGTGGACGACGTCGAGGACGACGCCCAGGCCGTGGCCGTGGGCCGCGTCGACGAAGCGCTTGAAGCCGTCCGGGCCGCCGTAGGGCTCGTGCACGGACCAGGGCGCGACACCGTCGTAGCCCCAGCCGTGGCGGCCGGGGAAGGAGCAGACGGGCATCACGCTGAGGTGGGTGATGCCCAACTCGGCCAGGTGGGGCAGGCGTTCCACGGCGGCGTCGAAGGTGCCGGGGCGGGTGTACGTACCGATGTGCAGCTCGTACAGGACGGCGCCGGGCAGCGGGCGGCCGGGCCAGGGGTGGCGCCAGGGGAAGCGGTGGTGCTCGACGACCGCGCTCGGCCCCTCCGGCCCTTCGGGCAGCCGGGCCGAGCGCGGGTCGGGCAGCAGCGGGCCGTCGTCGAGGCGGAAGGCGTAGCGGTCGCCGTGCCGTGCCGGGGCCCGGGTCAGCCACCAGCCGGAGCGGGCGGGATCGGGCTCCATGGGGTACGCGCGGTCGGCGCCCTCCAGCTTGAGCAGCACCCGTCGGGCGCGTGGGGCCCATATCTCGAACTGCACGGCCGGCTCCTTCGTCGGGGAGGTTCGTGCGGTGCCGGACCGAACGCACCGGCCCGGCACCGCCCGGTCTCAGACGAAGAAAGCACGCTCCTGGGTCAAGGGGTAGCCCGCCTTGGCGAAGGCCGCCGCCATCGGGACATTCGGCCGGTCCGTCTCGGCGACGATCCGGTCCACGCCCTCGGCCGCCAGATGGCGGGTGCAGTCCACGAGGAGGTCGTAGGCGTAGCCGTGGCCGCGCTGTTCGGGGACGACGCCGATGAAGCCGATGACCGGCGCGGTGTGGTTGCGCGCGGGGATGTGCAGCCCGGCGACCTCGCCGTCGCAGGTGTACGCCACCCGCCACCACTCACGGGGCGAGGGGTACCAGTGGAAGTACTCCATCTCCTCCTGGGCGGCCTGCTCCACGCCGCCCTCGGCGATGGCCTTGCGGGCGTGGGCGTCCAGCGAACCCCTCTGGACGCGGCGCAGCACGTCCAGGATGACGCCGTCGTCGGGCTCGGGCCGGAAGTCGAGGCGTCCCGGGGCCTCGGGCAGGCCGCACTCGGGGGTCCAGGTGTAGCGCAGCCGCTCGACGAGCGGGGCGAGTCCGGCGGCCCGTGCCGCGTCGATACGGGTCTCGGCGGCGGCGCGTACCTCCGGGATGTCGTGCCAGCCGGGCGGCAGCATCAGGACGTACTCCGCGTGCAGCGGGGCGGTGCGCAGCAGTTCGGCAGCGGCGGCGTCCTCGCCCGGTGCGAAGTCGAACCAGTCCAGGGCCAGCGGCGCCGGGTCGTCGGGGCCCGCCCACCAGACGGCGCGGGCGACGACGGCCTCGTCGCGCAGCGCCACCCAGGTCCAGTCGGGGCGGTAGGGGCCGCCCTGCGCCACGGTGGTGTAGGGGCGGTCGAAGGCGGCGTGGCCCAACAGGTGGGTGGTGGGGTCGTTCAGGGTGTGGAAGAGATGGGCGTCGCTCTCGGTGAGCGCGCGGATGACCAGTGGGTCGGTCATGGGTGCCTGGGTCCTCTCGGAAGGCGGTGGGCGCGCTCCCGGTCAGACGTGGTCGGCCCGGCGGGACATGGGGCGGGAGCGCTCGGTGGCAATCAGCTCAAAAGGCTGCAACGGCATGGCTCTTCGCCCCCTTTCTCCGTCGTATGCGGGCGTGAGGCGGACTCTAGCCCGGCAGGGGCGGCCCGGGCCAGGGGTTTTCCGGCACCCACCCGCCTGGACAGCGACTCGTGCCGTCCGGAGAATTGCGACCATGACATCCTTGGAGTTCCCGGCGCGGCCGGCCCGCCCGTCCGACGCCGACCGGGAACGCGCCTTGGAGGTGCTGCGCGAGGGCGCGGCACAGGGGCGGATCTCCCAGGACACCTTTCTGCGGCGGCTGGAGCTGGTGCTCACCGCCCGGCACCACTCGGAACTGCGCGCGGCCACCAGCGACTTGGCCTCCCGCGGCCGGATCCAAGGGTCCCTGCTGCGGATGGTGGGCAAGGTGTCGGCGTTCAACATCATGGTGCGCAGGGCCTGGCGGGCCGAGCGGCTGCCGAAACTGCTGCTGCCGATGCCGGGGCCGACACCGCTGCTGATCGGCCGGGCGCCCGGCATGGGCCTGCGCCTGAACCACGACACGGTCTCCCGCGCCCACGCGGAGCTGCGCAGCGCGGGCGACGGCTGGATCCTGCGCGACCTGGGCTCCACCAACGGCACCGTCGTCAACGGGCGCCGGGTGGTGGGAGCGGTGTCCGTGGGCCCCGGCGACCAGGTGAAGTTCGGCGAGGTGGGCTACCTCCTGACGGAGGGCTGAGCGCTCCGCCGGATATGCGGTGTGTCGGCTGCGGGTGCGTCCTGGCCGGCCGCGCCCACGCGACGGAGCCGCAGTCAGAACGGGGCGTACGTCGTCCCGTCGGTGGTGCGGACCAGGAAGTCGGGGACCGTGCGGGCCGCGGGCAGGCCGGCGTCGAGGTCCGGGTCCTTCTCCCGCAGCTCCTCCTCCGGTTCGTCCAGGAGCCCGGGTGACTCGGCGAGCTCCGCGGCCGTCGGGCGGTCACGCCAGTACGGCAGGCCGAGCATCAGCTCCAGCGCCTCGCGCAGGCTCGTGGCGATCAGCCCGGCGCCGCCCTCGGAGTCGGCGTACAGGACGGGGCGCTCGTCCACCGGGCCGTCGCCGCACAGGAAGTACGAGCCGCCGGCGCCGCACCCGGCTATGACGTCGAGCCGGTCGCCGGAGACCAGGCGCAGCTCCTCCACCGGGTCCCGGCGGGTGATGTCGACATCGCAGGGGTACTCCAGGTAGCCCGCCACCACCGGGTCGTTCTCGATGAGGTCGAGGAGGGTGGGAGAGGTGGCGGGAGCGGTCGCGGGGCTCGGCCGTGCGGTCCGGGCCCC
The DNA here is from genome assembly GCF_058245575.1 of Streptomyces sp. UF-297. Taxonomy (NCBI): domain Bacteria; kingdom Bacillati; phylum Actinomycetota; class Actinomycetes; order Kitasatosporales; family Streptomycetaceae; genus Streptomyces; species Streptomyces sp. UF-297. The sequence goes on from NZ_JBSIBZ010000097.1 coordinate 4,222, forward strand.
GTACGTGCCGTATCAGGCCTGCCGGTGTCCGTTTGCGGGCCGGTCCCCGGACGGGTGGGAGAACCAGGTGCCCTCGCCGTGCGTCAGCCCCGGCAGGCGCCGTTCGGCCTCCTGGACGTGGCGGGCGGCGATCTCCCCGGTCAGCAGCCAGGAGGTCCGGCCGCCGCTCGTGGCGCCGATCCGGGCGCCCAGGGAGGCCAGTTGGGCGGTGACCGGGGCGATGGCGTCCAGGGGGATCTCGGTCTCGAAGGCGTGGTACGGCTCGTGGACGCGGGTGCCGGCGCGGTGCAGGGCGCGCCGCAGGACGTCGCGGGTGGCCGTGCGGAAGTCGCCCGCCGTGCTGAGCGGGCCGACGAAGCCGGAGCGGGTCAGGACGACGCGGCAGTCCGTCACGGCCCAGCCGTGCGGGCCGGTGCGCAGGGTCTCGTGCACGGTGTCCTCGACGGCCTGGTGGAAGCCGTGCGGCAGGGCGCCCAGTTCGGTCTCGTAGGCGAAGACCCGGCCCGACCCCGGTGCGCCGGGCTCCACGCGCAGGCCGACCGTCGCCCACGGGCCCGAGTGGTGGCGCCGGGCGATCTCGTGCAGCGCCTCGCCGGTGCCCGAGGGCCGCTCCACGCAGACGACACTGCTGGGCTCGAACTCCGCCTCGATGCCGTAGTCCTGGGCCAGCGTCGCCGAGACGATCTCCTTCTGCACCTCGCCGTAGAGGAGGAGGGAGGTGGTGCCGTCGGGTTCGGGGCGGGCGTGGATGAGGGGGTCCTGACCGGCCAGGTCCAGCAGGGCCGTGCGCAGTGCGGCAGACCGTTCGGGTGCCTTGGCCCGTACGAGCGTGCGCAGGGTCGGGCGGGCGAACAGCGCGCGGGAGCCGGGGGTGTGGCGGGCCGGGCCCAGCCGGTCGCCGACGCGCAGCTGGGGCAGGCCGCGCAGGATCAGGATGTCACCGGCGGACTGGGGGCGCCCGTCGCCCGGGGCCCGGCCCGCGATGTCCAGGGAGGTGACGCGGCCGGTGAGGTCCTCGGCCGCCGCGTCGGGGCGGTCGCGGTGGAAGGTGAGCCGCTCGCGGGGCCGCAACGCGCCGCCGTACAGCCGCAGATGGGCGTGGCGCTCGCCGCCGGGGGAGCGGTGCACGGCGAACACCGTGCCGATGGGTGAGGAGTGCGGCGCGGGGGCGGACGGGGGGAGGAAGCGGATCATGCCGTCGATGAGGGCGGCGATGCCCTCTCCGCCGAGCGCCGAGCCGAAGTAGACGGGGTGGACGGTGCCGTCGGCGGTGCGGGCCGCCAGGGCGGTGCGCAGTTCGCCGGGGGTGGGCGGGGGCCCGTCCACGAGCCGGGCCAGGATGCCGTGGTCGACCTCGGCGAGCACGTCGGCCAACTGCCCGTCGGCGTACGGGTCTTCGGCCGGATGCGGCTCGGTGCTGACCCGGGGCGTGCCCGCGTCCCGTACGGCTGTCATGGGGACGACCAGCGGGGTGAGCCGGTCCCGGATCTCCGCGAGGAGGCCGAGGTGCCGGGCGCCCGCCCGGTCGATCTTGTTGACGAAGACCAGGGTGGGCAGCCGCAGCCGGCGCAGGGTCCGCATCAGGACGCGGGTCTGGGCCTGGACGCCCTCGACGGCGGAGAGCAGCAGGACGGCGCCGTCGAGCACCCCCAGGGCGCGCTCGACCTCGGCGATGAAGTCGCTGTGGCCAGGGGTGTCGATCAGGTTGACCTGGGTGTCGCCGACGGTGAAGGAGGCCACGGCGGAGCGGATGGTGATGCCGCGCTGCCGCTCGATGGCTCCGGTGTCCGTGCGGGTGTCGCCGGCGTCGACGCTGCCGAGGCGGCCGATGGCGCCGGTGTCGAAGAGCAGCCGCTCGGTGAGGCTGGTCTTACCCGCGTCGACGTGGGCGAGAATGCCGATGTTGAGGGTGTGCGAGGTGCAGGCAGAAGTCACGGTGGGTGGATTCCTCGAGAACTGTCGTCCGGTGGGGGCGATGAGTGGTTCCGAGGAATCGGCGCATTCGGGGCTCCTGGCCGTGCGGGGTCACATGGGTGCGTACGGCGCCATGGTCCGGGTGGCCCCATGGCGCCGCAACCGAATTTCGGGGCGCAGGTCAGTGCTGGTGCAGGCCCCGCCCGGCGAGCGTCAGGAAGGTCTCGCCGACCGCCTCCGACAGGGTGGGGTGGGCGTGGATGAGCTGGGCGACGTCGGTGGGCTCGGCGTCCCAGGCCACGATGAGCTGGCTCTCGGCGATCATCTCCGAGACGTTCGGGCCGACCAGGTGGACGCCCAGGACCGCGCCGGTGGCCTCGCCGCCCGCGCCGTCGGCCGCCGCGACGACCTTCACCATGCCGCCCTGCCCGTGCACCATGCCCTTGGCGGTGGCCGTCAGCGGCATGGTGTTGACCTTGACCTCGTGGCCGCGGGCGCGGGCCTCGGCCTCGGTCAGGCCGACCGAGGCGGTCTGCGGGGAGGAGTACGTCACCCGGGGCACGGCCGCGTAGTCCACCGGCCGGGACGGGATGCCCGCGAGGGTCTCGGCCACCAACAGGCCCTCGGCGAAGGACGCGTGGGCCAGGCCGAGCGAGGGCGGCGGCAGCAGGTCGCCCACCACATGGATGCCGGGCACCGCGGTCTCCAGCCGCGACCAGTCGGCGGGCGGCACGAAGCCCCGCTCGTCGGTGGCGAGCCCGGCGGCCTCCAGGTCCAGCCCTTCGGTCACCGGGGCCCGGCCGACGGCTACCAGCAGCCGCTCGGCCTCGATGGCCGCCTCCTCGCCCTTCGCGGTGCGCACGGTGGCCCGTACCCCGTCCGGCAGCAACTCGGCGCCGGACAGCAGGGAGTTCGTACGGACCTGGATGCCGCGCTTCTTCAGGCCGCGGGTCAGATGGCGGCTGACGTCCTCGTCCTCCAGCGGCAGCAGCCGGTCCGCGTACTCGACGAGGGTGACCTCGGCGCCCATGGAGCGGTGCAGGGAGGCGTACTCGACGCCGATCGCGCCGCCGCCCAGCACCAGCACCGACGCGGGCAGCCCGGGGGCGAACAGGGCGTCGTCGCTGGTGACGACGCGGCGGGCGTCGGCTGTCAGGCCCGGCAGCAGGCGCGGGCGGGAGCCGGTGGCCAGCACGATGCCGCGCCGGGCGGTGAACCGGCCGCCGCCCTCGATGTGGACGCTGCGCGGGCCCGTCAGCCGGGCCGTGCCGCGTACGATCCGCACGCCCGCGCTCGACAGGTGCCCCTCCACGCCCTGGTGGTTGCGGGAGACGATGGTGTCGCGGGTGGCGGTCAGCGCGTCCCAGTCCACCGCGTCCACCGTGGCCTTCACACCCCATCGCTCGCGGGCCTCGGCGATGCCGTCCACCAGCTCCGCGGCGTGCAGCATCGCCTTGCTGGGGATGCAGCCGCGGTGCAGGCAGGTGCCGCCGATCAGGTCGCGCTCGGCCAGTACCACCCGCAGGCCGAGCGCCGCGGCGCGCAGGGCCGTGCTGTAGCCGCCGGTGCCGCCGCCGATGATGATGACGTCTGTCTCGTTCATGCCTCAAGCCTCCGCTGACGTGCAGTGATGAGTCCAAGGCAATGTTTCTATGGGAGCGATGAGCACCGTGCATGTGACAGGGGTGGCGCAGACATGAGTCTTCGGCAGATGGAGTATCTGGTCGCGGTCGTCGAGGAGGAGTCCTTCACCCGCGCCGCCGAGGCGCTCCATGTCACCCAGTCCGCGCTCTCGCACCAGATCAAGGCGCTGGAGCGGGAGGTCGGCGGGCCGCTGCTGGAGCGGATGCCGCGCGGGGTGCGGCTGACCGCGATGGGCCGCGCCTACTTCCCGTACGCCGAACTGGCCGTGCGCAGCGCGGTGCAGGCGCGGCGCGCGGCCCTGGCGGCGGACGGCGCCCTGAGCGGCGAGCTGCACATCGCGGCCGTGCACGCGCACGCCGTCGGTGTGCTGCCCGAGGTGTGCCGGCGCTGGCGCGAGGAGCACGGCGGGGTGCGCCTGGTGCTGCACGAGTACGCCACGACCGACGAGCTGTACGAGCAGATGGCGCGCGGCATCGCCGATGTCGCGGTGGGGCCGCGGCCACCGCAGTGGCAGGGTCCCGTCACGGCGGTGGGCCAGGAGCGGATGGTGCTGGTCCTGCAGCCCGGCGACCCCCTGGAGGGCCGGGAGAGCGTGGCGCTGGCGGAGCTGGCCGGCCGGCCGTGGGTGCGCTGCGCCCTGGAGCCCCGGATCCAGGGGCGGCGGTGGCTGGACGTGCTCAGCGAGCGGGCCGGTTTCACCCCGCGTACGGCCGTGCGCACCCAGCACTCCTCCACGGCGGTGCGGATGGCGGCGGCCGGGGTCGGCGTGCTGATCACCGCCGCGCACGAACTGCGGGGGATGGACTGTGTGTCCGTGCCCATGGAGGGCGAGTGGGGGCGGGAGATCACGCTCTTCTCGCGGGTGGCGCTGACGGGGGCGGCGGAGGTGTTCGCCGGCCTGCTGCGGGAGGGCCTGGCGGAGTGAGGGCCCGGGGCGTGCGGCGGGTGCGTACGGCCCCGGGCCCGGTAGGCCTCACGCTCCCCGCCCCTCGGCCGGTTGTGCCGTCAGCAGGGCGACCGGGTACGTCGCGAGCAGGCGGCCCAGCGAGACGCTGCCGCCGGGCACTTCGCGCCCGGTGAGCAGGTCGCGCCAGCTGCCCCCGTCCGGCAGCGGGAGTTCCGTGCCGCGCCAGCCGCCGGCCTCCGCGAGCCGCAGCGAGAGCCGGGTGGCGACCGTCACCACCCGCCCGGCCCGCGCGAAGGCCAGGGCGTGGTCCGCCGCCGGGCCCTCGGCGTGCAGCGGGGTGTACGTGCCCTGCGGGCCGAACCACCGCGGGTGGTCCCGGCGCAGCCGCAGGGCCGTGGCCGTCACCAGCAGCTTGAGCGCCGACAGGCCACGCGGCGCCGCGCCGGAGTCCAGTTCGGCCAGCAGCGCGGGCCGGAAGCGGGCCGGGCGCCGGTTGTCCGGGTCGACCAGGGCCGCGAACTCCACCTCCGTGCCCTGGTAGAGGTCGGGGACGCCGGGCATGGTCAGCTGGATCAGCGCGGCCCCCAGGATGTTGGCGCGGGCGAAGGGGGCCAGCTCCTGGGCCAGTTCGGCGATCCGGGCGGCGGCCGGACCGCACGGCCCGGCGCGCAGGAACTCGCTCACCGCGTCCTCGTAGACCGCGTCGGGCTCGGTCCAGGTCGTGCGCAGCCCGGCCTCGCGCACGCACTTGAGGACGTAGGGCACCAGCCGCTGCGGCGCCGACTCGCCGAGCCCGAAGGCGCTCTGCCAGGCCAGCCACGCCACCTGCGGGTCCGGCGCGCAGCCGCTCTGCACCCGGGCCGTCTCCGCCGTCGTGCGCACCAGCAGCTCCCGCCAGCGCTCCGGGCATTCGGACAGCACGGCGATCCTGGCCCGTACATCCGCGCTGCGCTTGGTGTCGTGGGTGGACAGCGCGGTGCCCGTCAGCGGCCAGTCGCGCTGGAGGCGGGCGCAGTACGCGTGGAAGGTGTCCGCGTCCACCGAGGGCGACCCCGGGTCGCAGCCCACCTCGCAGGCCGACAGCAGCGGGGTGTAGCGGTAAAAGGCGGTGTCCTCCACCGACTTGGCGTGCAGCGCGGAGGCGGTCTGGGCGAACCGCGCGCAGAAGTCCACGACGTCCGCGCCGTCGCCGATCAGGCCGAGCGCCAGGTCGCGTACGAGGTCCACCGAGCGGGCCTCCTCGGGTACCCGGAAGGCGGTGCGGGCCCGGGCCGCGGCCTCGGCCAGCATCGCCGCGTCCTGCTGGGTGCGCGCGGTGCCGGTGGTGGCGCAGCAGGTGGCGTCCGCGGTGGCGTAGGGGCGGTAGAGGGGGATACGGACCAGCAGTTCGCGGACGGCGGCGCGCAGGGCCCAGGGGGCGTGGTCGCCGTGGTGCGGTGCGCGGTTGCCGATCCGTGCGGCGGTGCGCACCAACCGGTCGACCTCGGAGGCCAGTTCGTGGGTGACCACCTCGTAGGCGGCGCGCCGTACCGTTTCCTCCCAGTCGCCGCCGCCGTCGGCCAGCGGGGCGGCGAAGTCGCGGTAGGCGGTGAACAGGCTGCCGGAGCCGAGCGGGCACACGAACAGGCCGTCGATGTGCCGCAGCGCGTCGTAGCCGGTGGTGCCCGCGCACGCCCAGCTGTCCGGCAGCAGCTCGGGGCCGGTCAGGATCTTCTCCACGACCGTCCAGTGCCCGCCGCCGGCCGTGCGCAGCTGGGTCAGGTAGCCGCCCGGGTCGGCCAGGCCGTCGACGTGGTCCACCCGCAGCCCCTCGATGACGCCCTCGCGCAGCAGCCGCAGCACGGTGGCGTGGGTGGCCCGGAAGACGGCCGGGTCCTCGGCGCGTAACCCGATCAGGTCCGAAATGGTGAAGAACCGGCGGTAGTTGAGGTCGGAGCGGGCCAGCCGCCACCACGCCAAGCGGTACCACTGGGCGTCCAGGAGGTGCGGCAGGGGCAGCCGCTCGGTGCCGGGACGGATGGGGAAGGCGTGGTCGTGGTAGCGCAGCACCTCGCCGTCCACCTGGAGGTGGCGCAGCTCGTCGCCGAGGCGCCCGCCCAGCAGGGGCAGCAGCAGCCGGCCGCCGTGCCCGGCGTCCCAGTCGATGTCGAACCAGTGGGCGTAGGCGGAGGCCGGGCCGTCCCGCAGCACTTCCCACAGCGGGCGGCTGAGCGACTCGGGGACGGGGACGGCCATGTGGTTGGGGACGATGTCCACCACCAGGCCCAGGCCGTGCGAGCGGGCGGTACGGGACAGGGCGCGCAGCCCCTCCTCGCCGCCCAGTTCGGCGCGTACGGCCGAGTGGTCCACCACGTCGTAGCCGTGCCGGGAGCCGGGCACCGCCTCCAGTACGGGGGAGAGGTGCAGATGGGAGACGCCCAGCGTGGCCAGATAGGGCACGGCCTTCTCCGCGGCGGCGAAGGGGAAGTCCGGCTGCAGCTGGAGCCGGTAGGTCGACAGGGGTGCCGACGGTGCCGCGGGCGCACGGGGAGCTTCGGCCGCGGCGGATGCGGTGGGTGGCGCGCTCGATTCGGGCGTCATGGGAACACACGTACCCGCCCTGGGGCGTGTTGCTTCATCCCGGCCCGCGCGCGGCGGCCCGTACCGGCGGTGCGCGCTACCGGGCGGACCGGGCGCAGATGGCGGGGAGTTGGGGCCGGCCGTCGGCAGCCGGGGCGCCGGAGTCCTTCAGTGGTACGCGCTCCCCGTCCGGCTCGGCCGCCAGCCCGTGCTCCTGGTCGAGCGTTTCGAGGAGGGGGTCGAGCACTTTCTGCCTGGGGTCGGCGAGGTAGCGTAGCGCGGCCCGGTGGAAGGCGTTGCGCAGGGTCGGCGGCATGGTGTCCGAGGCGTCCAGACACCGGTAGCGCGCGTACCTGGGGTCCTGCGGGTCGCCCAGGACGCGGTCCAGCTCCTGGCCGCCCCAGCGCTCGCGGGCCTTGGCCGTGGAGAGCCACTCCAGCAGCGCGCGGGCGGCCGGGGAGTCGTGGAACATCGCCGCCATGTCTCCCGCGACCTCGTACGCCGAGCGGTCGTTGGCCAGTTCGGGGACGGCCTGGGCGCTGGGGGTGAAGGTGATGGGCGAGCCGTGGTGCAGCGAGCCGTAGTACAGGGGGCGTACGAAGGAACCCGCGTGTTCCCGGGTGCAGTTTCCGGGCGCCGGCTGGAACAGCAGCCCCTTGCCCCCGTCGCCGATGTAGCTGGTCCGCAGCGCCGAACCGGAGGGCACCGGGTTGCCCTGGGTCAGGATGCGGCCCCAGGTCTGCCAGGCGTCGCGGACGGGCGCCGAGTTCCAGGGCAGCTTCCCCGTCGCCCACTGCTCGTACACGCCCGCACCGGCGCGCTGGAGCAGGATGTCCTCGATCCAGTCGGTGCCGGGCCAGCCGGAGGTGGCGCCGCCCGCCATGCCCATGCACCAGCGCGACGGCCGCGCCTCGCGCTCGGCGTGCCAGACCAGGGACTTGAGTTCCATCTTCACCGGGGTCCAGTACTTGCGGGCCGGTCCCCCGTCGAGGCTCAGCGCGGCCGCCCAGGGCTCCGGCGAGCGCTTGGCCACGCTCTCGGGCAGCGCCAGCAGCCTGCGGTCGCGGGCGTACTCCAGCAGTTCGCCGGGGCTGTTGAGGATGGCGATGTCGGGCGGCGAGTCGGCCTGCACCTGGGCCAGCAGCGTCTCGCGCAGCGCGCTGGTCCCCTCGAAGTCGGCCCGGAATCCGGTGTCGCGCTCGAAGTCCTTCAGCGCCGCCTCGAAGATGGCCCCCTCGGTCTCCGTCCACGGGCCCAGTACGGTGACCGTCTGGCGGCGCTCCTGCGCACAGCCCCCGGCCAGCGCGGCAGTGGCCACCATGGCGGCGGCCAGCAGCAGCCGCGCCCACCGCGCCGCCCTGCTCACGGGCGGTCGGCCGTGGCGGTGAAGTCGTACTCGGAGCGGTGTGTCTGCAGCGTCCACCAGATGACTCCCAGCATCAGCAGGCCGTCCAGCAGCAGGAAATTGGTGAGCATGGCCCAGGCCCCGGTGTGGGCCTCGCCGAGCGAGCGGGCCATGGCCTGCCCGACCCGGTCGATGGTCTCCGCGCTCGCGCCGGGGCCCAGCGCGTCGACGGCCCGCTGCGCGGCCGCCTGCGCGCCGTGGGCCACCCAGGTCCCGTACGCGCACACCGCCACGGTGGCGGCCACCACCACGATCACCGAGGAGAGCGGGATGCTGATGCGCAGGTGGAACCGCCGTCGCAGGAACACCTGCAGGCCCACGAGCCGTACGACGAGCACGAGCAGCGCCAGCAGGCCCAGCGGCCCGGCGGCCTTCGGCACCGTGCCCCAGTCCTCCCGGCGGTCCAGCGCCCGGCGCTGGTTGACCTGGAGTGCGGTGATGCGGTCGGCTATGCCGGTGCGGGGGTCCTTGAGCATGCCGTGGGCGTACTGCAAGTAGGCCTGGCGCAGGGCCGGTTCGGACGCCGCGGCCAGATTGATCCAGTTGGTGTAGCCGCCGATCAGCCCGATCACCACGCTCAGCCGCTGCCGGTCGGTCGGCTCCAGCGCGCTGGTCTGGGCGACGCGGACCAGGCTCTGGTTGACGCGGGTGGTCAGCGTCCCGTACTCCTCGCCCAGGCCCGCCAACTGGAGCTGCTCCTGGTTCCGCCCCTGCTCGCCACGCAGCCGGCGGTCGGCCGTGCGGTGCGCGCTGTCCAGCGCGGCGCGGGCCCTGGCGAGCTCCAGGGCGGCGGGGGCGTGGGCGCGCTCGATGGGCGCGGAGTCGCGGTGGATCGCGTCGTACGCGGCGGTCAGCGCGCCGAAGCCGAGGACGGTCAGGGCCAGCAGCGTGACGAGCTTGCGGTTCAGGAACGCCGCGGTGCCGGGGGCGTTCCACAGGCGCCACAGCCGCTCGGCGCGGCCCCGCCACGCCCCGTGCGCAGGCCCGCCGGGCAGCAGCCGACGCCACCGGCTCACTCCTCCTCCCCGCCCCGGGACAGGCTCGGCGGCAGGGTGGTGTGGGCCCGCAGGACCACGGCCGACTTGATGTCCAGCGGCTTGATGTCCGCGCGGATCTCCACCTCGCCGCGCCCGGCGTCGACGATCTCCACGACGTCGGCCAGCCGCCGCAGCATCCGCTCGTCGCGCAGCTGGTGGGCCAGTCGCACCGCCCGGCCCCAGGCCTGCCGGGCCCGCGCCAGATCGCCCGCGGCGTGGGCGCTGCGGCCCTCGTCCAGCTCGCGCGCCAGGTCGTCGTGGTGGCAGTAGTGCACGACCTTGGCGTCGTAACGGCTGTAGAGATCACGGCGGTTGGTCCACTGCACCAGTACGGGGCGGGCCGGCGGCAGGGCGGGGAACGCGCCGGCGCCGGGCTCGGCCACCAGCTTCACCTCCGCCAGCCACAGGCCCACGTCCAGCGGCTCCTCGGGCCGGTGGGAGACCGGCAGCGACACCAGGTAGTCGCGGGTCTCGGCGCCCCAGGGCGCGGTGGGGAACTCCAGGCAGCGCTCTCCTGCGGCCTCGCCCTGGGCGAGCAGGTCGCGGCGTACGGGGTGTACCTGCTCGACGGTGCGCGGCGCGCATCCCGTGCGGTGGGTGATGCGCAGCCGCAGGCCGTCCAGGAGCCGGGCGCTGGACTCCTCGGTGACCGCGCGCAGTTCGGCGGCCAGCGCGGTCAGGTCGCGCACCCGGTCGGCCTCGCCGTGCAGCCGGTCGGCGATCAGCTGGAGCTCGTCGGGGTCCCAGTCCTCGCCGATGCCCCGGGCGTCGCAGGTGAACCGGCCGGTGCAGGCGGCGAGTTCGGCCTCCAGCGCCTGGCGGCTCTCGTGCTCGTTGCGCCCGTCGCTGAGTAGCAGGGTGTGCCCGAGGGTGTCGGGGGCGGTGGCGAGCAGCTCGCGGGCCAGCGCGAGCCAGCTGCCGATCGCGGTGCCGCCGCGCGGGCTCAGCCTGCGTACCGCCTCCTCGGCCGCCTGTCGGCTCTCGCCGGACACCCGGGCCAGCGAGGGGACTTCGGAGGGCGGGGGATAGACCGGCTCGGCGCTGCCGCGGCCCGCCACGACCGCGAAGCGGGTGCCCTCGGGCAGCGCGGCGACGGCCGCCAGCGCCGCGTCCTGCGCCGCCCACAGCTTCTCGCGCGGATGCCCCATGGACGCGGAGCAGTCCAGTACGAACACCTCGGCCTTGTCGGGCGCGGACCGCGGCACGGCGTCGCTGCCCACGGTGACCGTCACCACGGCCGACATCAGCCGCTCGGGCCCGGGAGCCGCCGAGAGGTAGGGCTGCTGGCTCACTTCCAGGCGGACGGCGCCGCCGCCGACCGCCCGATCTTCTTCAGCCATGGGTGCTCCTTGTGGGTCCAGTGCAGCGGCCGGGTGGCGTTCGCCAGGTCGAGCAGGGCCTCGAACGCCGGCCGCCGCTCGGCCTGCCCGGCAAGGACCCGGTAGGAGCCGGCCAGCCGCTCCCGCCAGCCGTTGCCGGTTCTGGGCAGGCCTGGCCGCAGCTCGGCGAGGTGGTCGGCGAGCTGTGCGGCGGCGGTCTCCACGGCCGGGTCCGCCCGGACGGCCCGGCCCGTCCTGCGGGCCGCGCCGGAATCCCGCAGCCCGCGCAGCCACTCCAGCACCGCCTCCTGGACGGCCGTCTCCAGCCGGTCCCTGGCGGCCTGGTCCGTCAGGCCCTCCTCGTCCGCCAGCGCGTGCAGCCGGGTGTACGCCTCGATCAGCGACGCCGGGTCCCGGGTGGCCTCGCGCCCCGGCGCGACCAGGATGCGCAGGACGGCCGTGCGGGCGGCGGTGCGGTGCGGGGAGACCTTGGGCACGCCGTCCAGCACCTCCCGGGCGCCCGCGCGGCGGCCCTGGGACAGGTGGATGCGCGCCAGGCCGAAGGCGGCGCTGCCCAGCGAGCGGTTGCGCAGCCACACCGCCTCGTAGAAGTGCCCGGCGCGCTCCGGCGCGCCCAGCTGCTCGTGGCAGTGGCCAAGGGCCAGCTTGGGGGCGTACTCGCCGGGCAGCGCGCTGTAGACCCGGTCGAACTCGCGGCGCGCCTCGGCCGGTTCGCCGGCGGCCAGGTGGACCAGCGCGCGGTGCCAGTCCAGCCGCCAGTCGAAGCGGGCCATCGGGCCCAGCAGCTGCTCGGCCGCCGCCAGCTGCCGGCGGGCCGCCTCGATGCCGTCGGGGATCAGCAGCCGGCAGCGCAGCAGATGCACCTCCACCGACGGAGTCCAGCCCGCGAGGAGCTGCAGCAGGCTCTTGTCGGTCTGCGAAATGCGGCTCAGCGCGGCCGCGTTGGCGTCTTGGGGGTCGGGCTCCGGTACGGGAAGGCCGGCCGCGGTCTGCGCGGGATCCGGCGGCGGGGCGGCCAGCGGCGCCCGGTGCGCGCCCGACTCCCAGAACGCGATCGGCGGGGCCTGGCCCAGGCCGCCGTCCAGCGCGTCGGCCCCCGGCCTGAACAGCAGTGACGGCTCGAAGGTCTCCTCGCCCAGCCGCAGCGAGCGCAACTCCCGCAACACGCCGTGCAGTTGCAGCGACATCTCCTGCGCGGTGGCGAATCGCGCCCTGGGGTCGTCGGCGATGGCCCTGGCCAGCACCCGGTTCAAGGACTCCGCGCCCAGCCGCAGCGCCTGCGAGGGGGCGCGGGCCGCCAGCGCGCGCAGGGTCTTGCCGACGCTGTAGAGGTCGGCGGCCGGACGGGAGCGCCCCTCCTTGTCGACCTCGGGCGCCGTGAAGTCCTGGGTGCCCGGCCCCACCGCGTCGAACTCCCGTACGCCGCCCAGGTCGATGACCTTGATGCCGCCGCCGCAGTGCATGACGTTCTGCGGCTTCATGTCCCCGTACACCTTGTTGTTGCGGTGCAGATAGCCGAGCGCGTTCAGGATGCGGATGCCGTAGCTGAGGATGAACTCGTGCACCCGGGCGCCGTCGAACGGCGCCTGGTCGCGGGCGATGTACTCGGCGATCTGCTCCAGCGTCATCCCGCTGGCGAACTCCAGCACGATGAAGTCGGTGCCGCTGCCGTGGTGGGTGGCGTAGTTGATGACCCGCACGATGTCGGGGTGGTTGAGGTCCACCAGCTGGCGCCGCTCGCGCCGGGCGATCTCCCGTACCGCGCGGTCCCCCGGGTCCAGCAGCCCCTTGAGGGCGACCGGGCGGTCGTGCAGCTGGAGGTCCTTGGCGAGGTAGACGCGGCCCATGCCGCCCTTCGCGATCGGCCCGACCACCCGGTACTGCTCGGCCAGTACGTCGCCCTTGGCCAACTGGCATTCGGAGGCGGCCACTTGGCGGTCCACCAGCAGATCGGGGTCCGGGACCAGGACGGCGGGCAGGTCGGTGGTCCCGGAGCCCGCCTCGGCCAGGACGTAGGGGCCCGGCCCGGACGGAGCGGGCTCGGGGCCGTCGACGGGCAGGCCGGTGCGGTCGCAGTAGCCGGTCTCGGTGACCTGGCCGGTGCAGCCCGGGTGCGGACACGCCCTCACCGACGTGCCTCCCCGGTGTCCTCGCCCCGCCTCAACCCCGCGCCTCCCCCTCGTCGATGGCCCGCCGGGCCTCGGCCATGAAGCGCTCCACGGCCTGTTCGGCGTCCTGCATCGCGCACGGCGCCTCGGCCAGCAGATGGTGCGCCGCGCGGTAGGCGGGGGCGGGGCCCGCCGCCTCGGCCAGGCCGTGCGCGGCCAGCTGTGCCTGGAAGCCGTCCAGCAGGCCGCACAGTTCGTGGTGGCGGGCCAGCAGCCCCGACAGCTCGCGGTGCGCGGCTTCGGCCTCGTACAGCGCGCCCTCCGCCGCCCGCTCCACGAAGGAGAGCTTGGGCAGGAACGGGCTGGTGTCCCGGCCGGGGTCGGCCCGCAGCCGGATCAGCTTCAGCTCCAGGTCGGGGGTGTAGCGCCGCACCCGCGGCAGACCGGTGATCCGGGCCGCGGCGCGCCGGCGCAGGCCCTCCGCGCGCTGTTCGGCCTCCAGCAGCTGTGCGACCCGCGCGCCGATGCGGGCCAGCCAGCGTTCGGGCCACTCCCGGGACAGCAGCAGCTCCCGGCCCAGGTCCAGGGCGGGGGAGTCCAGGCGGGAGAAGACCAGCAGCAGGCGGCCGCGGCGCTCGCCGAGCCCGCGCAGCAGCTCCAGTACGGCCCGCGGTTCGGCGGCCTGGTCCACGCCGGCGAACACGGCGGTCAGCGGCAGCGGCCCGGTGCCGCCGCGGCCCATCCGCGCCTCGATCTCCCGCGCCAGCTCTGTTCCGGTCTTGCCCCGTACGTCCACGGCCAGGTCCAGGCTTCCGGCCGGTGGGGAGTCCGTGCCGGCGCCGGGCACCGAGGTGCGCGGCGAGCGCTCGCGGTCCGCGCGCGCGAGCGCGGCCTGGAGCGTACGGGTGGCGTCGGCGTCCTGTTCGCGGACGAAGGTGAACTCCACGGCCGCCATGAAGTCCTCGTGGGTCAGCCAGCGGGTCAGCCAGCGCGAGAAGCCGTGGTCGGGGCAGGAGGCGGGGGTGGAGGTGTCCAGGCCCGCCGGGACGATGGAGGGCGGCACGGTCAGCGGCCCGCGCACCCAGCGCTCGCGCACCAGGTCCAGGTGCTTGGCGATGGTGCCGGTGGGGATCATGTAGCCGTGGTGGTAGGTGATGTCGTCGCGCTCGGTGGTGAACTTGCTGACCACGATGCCGACCGGCTTGCCGCTCTCGTTGTCGACCACCCCGGCGCCGCTGAAGTACTTCGACATGATGTCGTTGTCGCCGACGGGGTCGATCTGCACCCACTCGGGCCCGGGTCCGCCGGGCCCCTTGACCACCGCCTCCACCACCTCGCCGTACGGATTGCCGCGGGGGTAGCCGGTCACCCGCACACTGCGGCCCCAGAACGGCGGCAGCCGGTGCAGCACGGCGGACGCGGCCTCGGGCGCGGGCCCGTGCAGCCGCAGCAGCGCCAGATCCCCGCTGTGGTCCTTGCGCCGGGGCACCCAGTGGCCCGGCTCGACGCTCGCCGTCCACTCCTGGCCCGGCAGGTGGGGGAAGTCCACCAGCACCTGCGGATGGGGCTCGTCGGTCCCGGATCTGCGCACCACATGCGCACAGGTGAGGACCAGCCCGTCCCCCAGAAGTACGCCCGCGCCCAGTACCCCGTGCTCGGCGGTGCGCAGGCGCGCCCGCCAAGTCTCCTTGTCCGTACGTAAGTTGGATTCCCCCATGGTCCTGCCCACGGTGCAGGAGGATAGCCGCGGGACGAGCCCACGCACACCTGAGACGAAGGAGGATACGGCGATGGCGGACGCGTTCGAGGAAGCGGAACTGGCCGAGGTGATCGGCAAGGTACGGGCCGATCTGGAGGAGGCGCAGCGCCGCGGCCAGGGCAGCACGCTGCGCTTCAAAGTGAGCAAGGTCAGCCTGGAACTCGCCGTGCAGGTGCGCCGCGAGGGCGGCGCCAAGGGCGGCCTGCGCATCGGCGTACTGACCGCGGAACTGGCCGGCGGGCTGGCCAGGGACCAGACGCACCGCATCCAGGTGGAGCTGGAGCCGCACGGGCCGCGCGGGCACGTCGACGTCGGCGGGGAGGACGACGAGGCGCACTGACCCGCGGCGCTCAGGCGTGACAGCACGCACCGGCCCCTGGCGCGCAGGTGTGCGCGCTCCGGCCCGCGGCGCTCAGGCGGGCCGCTGGAGCACCACCAGGCTGCGCGCCGCCAGCGGCACCCGGTCCCCGGCCTGGACCTTGGTGCCGCTGCCGTCCGCGACCGCCTGCGGCCGGGCGGTGTCCACCACGGCCTGCCACTGGCGCCCGTGGTCCACCGGCACCGTGAACTCCAACTCCTGGTCGTGGGCGTTGAACATCAGCAGGAAGGAGTCGTCGACGATCCGCTCGCCGCGCTCGCCCGGCTCGGTGATCGCGCTGCCGTTGAGGAAGACCGTGACCGACTTGGCGTGCGCCGCCTGCCAGTCGCGCTGCTGCATCTCCTCGCCCTCGGGCGTGAACCACGCTATGTCGGACAGCTCGTCGTGGGTGCCCTCGATGGGCCGGCCGTGGAAGAAGCGGCGGCGCCTGAAGACCGGGTGGTCGCGCCGCAGCCACACCATCTGCCGTACGAAATTCAGCAGTTCGCGCTGCTCCTGGGCGGCCTCGGGATCCTGTTCGGAGCTCTCCCCGCCCGGCCAGTGCACCCAGGTCAGCTCGTTGTCCTGGCAGTAGCCGTTGTTGTTGCCCAGCTGGCTGCGCCCGAACTCGTCCCCGTGGCTGAGCATCGGCACGCCCTGCGAGAGCATCAGGGTGGCGATGAAGTTGCGCGTCTGGCGCAGCCGCAGCTCGCGGATCCGTACGTCGTCGGTGGGCCCCTCCACCCCGCAGTTCCAGGACCGGTTGAAGCTCTCCCCGTCCTGGTTGTTCTCGCCGTTGTCCTCGTTGTGCTTCTCGTTGTACGAGACCAGGTCGCGCAGGGTGAAGCCGTCGTGGCAGGTGACGAAGTTGACGGAGGCGATCGGGCGCCGCCCGTCGCCCTGGTAGAGGTCCGAGGAGCCGGTCAGGCGGGACCCGAACTCCGCCAGGGTGCGCGGCTCGCCGCGCCACAGGTCGCGCACGGTGTCGCGGTACTTGCCGTTCCACTCGGTCCACAGGGGAGGGAAGTTCCCCACCTGATAGCCGCCCTCGCCCACGTCCCACGGCTCGGCGATCAGCTTCACCTGGCTGACCACCGGGTCCTGCTGCACCAGGTCGAAGAACGAGGAGAGCCGGTCCACCTCGTGGAACTGCCGGGCCAGCGTCGCCGCCAGGTCGAAGCGGAAGCCGTCCACCCGCATCTCGTCCACCCAGTAGCGCAGCGAGTCCATGATCATCTGGAGCACGTGCGGGCTGCGCATCAGCAGGGAGTTGCCGGTGCCGGTGGTGTCCATGTAGTAGCGCGGATCGTCGGTGAGCCGGTAGTACGAGAGGTTGTCCAGGCCGCGGAAGGAGAGCGTGGGGCCCAGGTGGTTGCCCTCGGCCGTGTGGTTGTAGACCACGTCCAGGATGACCTCGATGCCGGCCTGGTGCAGCGCCCGTACCGCCGACTTGAACTCCAGCACCTGCTCGCCGCGGTCGCCCCAGGAGGCGTAGGCGTTGTGCGGCGCGAAGAACCCCAGGGTGTTGTACCCCCAGTAATTGGCCATGCCCGCGTCCACCAGGCGGTGGTCGTGCACGAACTGGTGGACCGGCATCAGCTCCAGGGCCGTGACGCCCAGGTCCGTCAGATGCTCTATGACCGCCGGGTGCGCGAGGGCCGCGTACGTGCCGCGCAGTTCCTGGGGCAGGTCGGGGTGGAGCATGGTCAGGCCCTTGACGTGTGCCTCGTAGAGCACCGTCTCGTGGTAGGCGGTGCGCGGCGGGCGGTCGTCGCCCCAGTCGAAGTAGGGGTTGACCACCACCGAGGCCATGGTGTGCGGCGCCGAGTCCAGGTCGTTGCGCTCCTCGGGGCTGCCGAAGCGGTAGCCGTAGACCGCCTCGTCCCAGTCGATGGCGCCGCTCACCGCCCGTGCGTAGGGGTCCAGCAGCAGCTTGGCGGAGTTGCAGCGGTGCCCGCGCTCCGGCTCGTAGGGGCCGTGCACCCGGAAGCCGTAGCGCTGGCCCGGCATGACTCCGGGGAGGTAGGCGTGCCGTACGAACGCGTCGTCCTCGCGCAGTTCGACGGCGGTCTCCGACCCGTCGTCGTGCAGCAGGCACAGCTCGATGCGCCGTGCCGCCTCGGAGAACACCGCGAAGTTGGTGCCCGCACCGTCATAGGTGGCACCCAGGGGATACGCCTGACCCGGCCAGACCTGCATACGTCGACTCTTCCACTTCTCCGGCGGGCGCCGCGACGGCTTGTGCGTCCCGCCACTGCGGTCCGAACCGGGATTCTTTCCCAAGTCACTGCGGACCAAGGGAATTTGGCCTGATCTTCGCTGATACGGGGGCAACCTGTCGAGAATACGGTTCGTCCTACTGAGCGACCGATGTATGCGTTAAAGCCTGAACTTCCTTACTTCACAAGGGAACAGGGGGGAAACGTGCGCAAGTTGATGCACCGTCACCTCGGCAAGGTGGTGGCGGGCGCGGCCATCGCACTGACGGGTACCGCCGTCATGGCCGCGGTAACACTTCCGGGTGATGCCGGGGCCGCCGGGGGGAACGGACGGGCGAGAAGCGCCGCGTCCGCGGCGGACGGCACACAGGGCGACAGAGGCCAGGACGGTCCGGACGGCCAGGGGGGCCGGGGAGCGCAGGCGCGCCCCGGAGTGGTCGAGGACGCCCCGCGCGAAGGGGCCAAGGGGAGCGGCCGGGACCCGCTCACCGACGACGAGCTGCGCCGCGCACAGGGGCTGGCGCTGGACCGCACCCTGCGGATGAGCGCGCTGGACGTCGACGGGGACAGGGGGCCGGAGCGGCTGACCACCGACCTGGCCGAGCTGCCTCCCGCCGAGGCGGACCTGGCCGACCCGCCGCGCCGCGCCGACGTCTCCTTCTACGACTACAAGGACGACACCTACGTCACCAAGACCGTCAACCTCACCACCGGCAAGGTCGAGGACAGCGACGTCCAGCGCGGCGTCCAGCCGCCGCCGAGCCACAGCGAGGCGGAGGAGGCGGCCCGCCTCCTGATCGCCGCGCCGCTCGGCGACGGCCTCAAGAGGGACTTCAAGAGCGCCACCGGCAAGGAGCTGACCTCACCCGGCCAGCTGTCGGTGTCCGGATTCGTCTACCGGGGCGAGGCGGAGGGCGCGGCGCCCGCCGACCTGAAGGCCTGTGGCCAGCACCGCTGTGTCCGTCTGTTCACCAAGGTCAAGAACGGCCAGTGGATCGACACCCGCAGCTTCGTGGTGGACCTGAGCGCCCGCACGGTGGGGCGCCTGCCCTGAGCCGTACGCCGCCGGGCCCGCCGCCCATGGCCGGCCCTCGGCTCGTACCACGATCCGCCCGCCCTGCGTATCCCACTTCCGCACACGTCACTCCGTACAGGAGCCTTGTCATGTCCGAAAGATTTCCCGGCCGTGCCCGCACCCGGGTCGCCGCGGCGATAGCCGCCCCGCTGCTGCTCGGTACGACCGCGGCCCTGACCGCACCCACCGCCCTGGCCGCCGCTCCCGCTGCCCCGTCGCCCGGATGCAGCGCCGCCTACCAGATCGAGCAGAAGCTCGACGGCGGCACCACCTGGCGCATGTGCTGGCACTACGAGGGCAACGCCGCACTGGTGCTGGACAACATCTCCTACCAGCCCAAGGGTGAGGCCGCCCCGATCAAGGTGCTCACCACCGCCAAGCTCGCCCAGATCCACGTCCCCTACGACGACGGCGTCAACGAGTACGACGACCTCACCGGACAGGGATTCGCCCAGAACCTCCAGGAGCTGGCCCCGGCCGAGTGCCCCGGCGGCAGCATCAAGACGGTCAAGGTGCCCGGCGCCTGGGACCCCGACCACCCCGACGTCAAGGGGCTGTGCGTCACCACCCGCGCCCGCGGCCACGCCTACCGTATGGGCCGCGACCCGGGGGAGACCCGCGGCACCTACCAGCTCCAGGGCAAGGACCTGCTGATCTACACCGTCAACAAGACCGGCTGGTACGAGTACATCACCGAGTGGCGCTTCTCCGGCGACGGCACCATGACCATGCAGGTCGGTGCGACCGGCACCCTCTCGCCCTCCGACTACGACGCGGGCGACGGGCGCGGCTGGCCCATCGGCAAGGGCCCCAAGGCACACGCCACCAGCCACAGCCACAACGTCTTCTGGCGGCTGAACTTCGGCCTGGACGGCTCGGACAACAACAAGGTCGAGCAGTTCGACTCCAAGACCACCGTCTCGCCCGGCGGCGCGCCGCCCAAGACGAAGACGACCCGCACCCCGGTCACCAAGGAGCTGGGCGGGGACGCCGGGCCGCTGCGCTGGTGGCGGGTGGTGAGCGGGGCGGGCAAGAACAAGGACGGCCACCCGCGCTCGATCGAGATCGTCCCCGGGCACACCGACAAGTTCGCGGGCCGCAGCTTCACCAAGCACGACATTTACGTCACCGAGTACAAAAAGTGCGAACAGTTCGCCAGCCACAACCTGGCCAACTGCGGCAGCGGCGCGGGCAACAGCGTCGACAAGTGGGTCAACGGACAGCAGCTCAAACACCCCATCGTCTGGGTCAACATCGGCTTCCACCACATAGCCCGCGACGAGGACCAGGAGCCCATGCCCGTCCACTGGCAGGGCTTCCAGCTCGCCCCCCGGGACGTCACGGCTATGAATCCGCTCACGCCGCCCGCACTTTCCGGTCACAACGGGCACTACGAATAACGGCAGTTGGCGCCGGACTCGGCGCATCCTGCTGCACCGCCTCCCGGACCCGCAGTAGTCTGCCTTGATCGTTGGCACGGGGGTTCGGAAGGCGGTGTGCGGGTGAGCTCGGGCGGCTTGGAGTTGCCCCCAGGTGACGACGGTCACGAGGGTCACGAGGGCGGCTCCGGCGACCCACCGCCCGGCGCGGTGTCCCTGGCCCGGCCGATGGAGATCGGCGCGGAGCTGGACTGGGACTTCGACGCCTGGAACGAGGTGCGCACCCGCGCCCGCCGCGCCGGGCGGGCCTACATCTGGCTCAACCTCGTCGAACAGCGGCTGCGCGCCGTCGTCGCCGCCGTCCTGCGCCCCATCTACGAGCCGGTGCACGGCGAGGAGTGGGTCATCGCCGCGGCCGGCCCGGCCGGCCAGGAGTGGGTCCAGCGGGCGGTCGCGGTACGCGAGGTCAGCCGCCGCAAGGGCTACCTCCTGGACCCCGCCGACGACAACATCGTCTCCTTCCTCACCCTCCCGCAGCTGCGCGAGCTGATGGTGCAGCACTGGCCCTGCTTCGAGCCGTACTTCGACGACCGGCGCGAGGTGGAGCTGGCGCTGGACGAGCTGGAGGTCGCGCGCAACATCGTCTCCCGCAACCGCGCGCTGTCCGAGACGGTGCTGGCGCAGGCCGAGCGGGCCTCGGCCCGGCTGCTGGACATACTCGGCTCCGGCATCGGCACCCGTACGGCCGGACGGCTGCCCATCGACGCCGTCGAGGACCTGGTCGGCGACCGCTACGCCGACGTCATCGGTGTCCACGCGGACCGGGTGCGCCTGCAGCGCCAGCTCCCCGCCGAGGACCTCTTCGCCGGCGCCCGCCGCCTGGACGCGGTCGGCATAGGCCTCAACCTCCTCGTCCAGAACTTCTCGGGCCGCCGCCTGGTGCGCCTGGCGGAGTCCGGCTGCCGGGTGCGCCTGCTCTTCCTGAACCCCGCCTCCAGCGCGGTGCGCCGCAGGGAGCGCGAACTGGGCCTGAAGAAGGGCGAGATGAGCCGCTCCATCGAGATGAACATCCTGCACATGCGGCGCGTACGGGCCCGGCTGCGCGACCCCGGCGCCTTCGAGATCCAGGTCTTCGACGAGACCCCGCGCTTCACGGCCTACCTGGTGGACGGCGACGGCCCCGACGGCATAGCCGTCGTCCAGACGTATCTGCGCAGGAGCCGCGGCATGGAGTCGCCGGTGCTGGTCCTGCGGGGAGGGGCGGGCGCCCGCGGCCGCGAGGTCGTACGGGACGGCCGCACCGACGTCGAGCCCGGCCTCTTCGAGACCTACCGCGAGGAGTTCGAGAGCGTGTGGGCCGACTCCCGGCCGGTGTCCTGAGCCCGGGGACCGCACCGCGGGGCGCGCATCGGGGCCGGGTTAGGTTGGGGGCATGCGATTCGGGGTTCTCGGCACGGTGGAGGTGTGGACCGAGGACGGTACCCCCGTACGGGTCCCGGAGCTGAAGGTGCGCACGCTGCTGGCGAGCCTGCTCGCCGAGCCCGGCCGTATCGTCCCCGCGCACCGCCTCATCGAGGACCTGTGGGGCGAGGACCTGCCCGCCCGTCCCACCGGCGCCCTCCAGACGAAGGTCTCCCAACTGCGGCGCGCCCTGGAGGACGCCGAAGCGGGCGCCCGCGCCCTGGTGGAGTCCCGCACACCCGGCTACCGGCTGGCCGTCGCCCCCGAAGCGCTGGACGTCCACCGCTTCACCGAACTGACCGCCCGCGCAAAGGCAGGCGGCGCACGGGAGCGGGTGGCGCTGCTCGGCGAGGCGCTGGAGGTCTGGCGCGGCCCCGCCTTCGCCGACTTCGACGGGCACGACGCCGTACGGGCCGCGGCGGGCCGGCTGGAGGAGCAGCGGCTGGCCGCGGTGGAGGAGCGGGCCGCCGCGCGCCTGGAACTGGGCGAGCACCGGGAGCTGGCGGGCGAACTGGCCGAGCTCGCGCACCGCCACCCGCTGCGCGAGCGGCTGCGCGAAGTCCAGCTGACGGCCCTGTACCGCAGCGGCCGCCAGGGCGAGGCGCTGGCCGCCTACGCGGCGCTGCGCGGGCAACTGGCCGACGAACTGGGCGTGGACCCGGGCCCCGCGCTGACGCGGCTGCACCAGGCGATGCTGCGGCAGGAGCCGTGGCCGGCCGCCGCCCCGGAGGGCGCCGATGAGCCGCGTACGAACCTGCCCACGGAACTGACCGGGCTGGTGGGCCGGGGCGCGGCCGTGGAGCGGGTGCGCGCCCTGCTGGCCGAGGGGCGCCTGGTGACGCTGACCGGACCGGGCGGGGTGGGCAAGACACGGCTGGCGGTCGAGAGCGCCCAGCGGGCCGTGGCGGACTTCCCCGACGGGGTGTGGCTGGTCGAACTGGCCTCTTTGCGGCGGGCCTCGGACCCCGGCGGCAAGTGCTCGCAGGAGGAGGTGGCCGAGGCGATGCTGGGCGCGCTCGGCATCCAGGAGGGCGCGGCGCCCGGGCCCGTCGCCGAGCGGCTGACCCGAGCGGTGCGCGGCAAGCGGCTGCTGTGGGTGCTGGACAACTGCGAACACGTGGTCGCGGCGGTCGCCGAGGTCGCCAGGACCCTGCTGCGGGCCGCGCCGCACCTGCGCATCCTGGCCACGAGCCAGGAGCCGCTGGGGCTGGCGGGCGAGGCGGTGTGGCACGTACCGCCACTGGAACAGGCCGATGCCGTGCGGCTGTTCCTGGCGCGCGCCGCCGCCGCGGCGCCCGGACTCGCGGTGGAGGACGGCGACGGGGCCGTAGTGGCGGAGATCTGCCGGCGCCTGGACGGCCTCCCACTGGCCCTGGAGTTGGCCGCGACCCGCGTACGGGCCCTGGGGGTACGGGAGTTGGGGGCGCGCCTGGACGACCGCTTCCGGCTGCTGGCCGCCGGGTTCCGTGGCGCGCCGCTGCGCCAGCAGACACTGCGGGCGATGATCGACTGGAGCTGGGAGCTGCTGACGGAGCCCGAGCAAAGGGTGCTGCGCCGGCTCGCCGTGCACGCCGACGGCTGCTCGCTGCCCGCCGCCGAGGAGGTCTGCGCGGGGGAGGGCGTGCGCCCGGCGGACGTACTGGATCTGCTGGCCCGCCTGGTGGACCGGTCCCTGGTCGTGGTGGTCCCCACCGCGCACGGGCCGCGCTACCGGCTGCTGGAGTCGGTGGCCGCGTACTGCGTCGAACGGCTCGGGGAAGCCGGCGAACTGGACGGCGTGCGAGAGCGCCATCTGCGCTACTACAGCGCACTGGCCGAGCGCGCCGCGCCCCTGCTGTACGGGCGCGAGCAGCGGACGTGGCTGGAGCGGCTGGACGCGGAGGCGGCCAATGTGCGCGCGGCGCTGGACCGGGCGGTGCGAGCGGGCGCGGCCGAGCCGGCGCTGCGGCTGGTGGACGCGCTGGCCTGGTACTGGTTCCTGCGCGGGCGGCTCGCCGAGGCGGACCGCCGGCTGGCGGCGGCGCTCGCCGTACCGGGCGAGGTGCCCCGCGCGCTGCGGCTGCGGTGCCTGACCTGGCAGGTCGGCATGGCCTCGCTGGCCGGAGAGGACACCGACCCGGTGGCACGCGCCGCGGACGTGCTGGAGCAGTACGAGGCGGTGGCGGACCCGGCCGGGCAGGCGTGGGCGCACTGGTTCCTGGGCTTCGCCCAGATCGGACTGGGCGACCCGGCGGCCGAGGCGCGGCGGGTGGACCGGGCGCTGGAGGGGTTCCGCTCGGTGGGGGACCGCTGGGGCGAGGCGGCCGCGCTCAGCAGCCGCTCGATGCGCTCGGGGGATCCGGCGGGGCGCCGCCGCGACGCCGAGGACAGCGCCCGGATATTCGCCGAACTCGGGGATGGCTGGGGACAGTTGCAGGTGTCCGGCACGCTGGCGTCGTTCGCCGTGGTGGCCGGCGACCTCGCGCGGGCGGCCGAGCTGCACGAGGGCGGGCTGCGCATCGCGCAGGACCTGGGGCTCGGCATCCAGGTCTCCTACGAGCTGTCCGGTCTGGGGCGTATCGCCCTGCTGCGCGGTGATTTCGCGGCGGCGCGGGAACTGCACGAGCGCGCCCAGCGGGTGGCGGCACAGCAGTCCCATCTGCGCGGCGAGATGTACGCCGAGACCGGGCTGGCCATCGGCGCCCGGCGCGAGGGGCGGCTGGCGGACGCCGAGGCGCACTGTCTGCGCTGGCTGGAGTGGTGCCGCGGGCGGGACGGCGACATCGGCGCGGCGCTGCTCCTGGCCGAGCTGGGGTACGGCGCCGAACTGCGCGGCGATGCGGCCCGGGCCCGGCAGCTGCACCTCGACAGCTATGCCGCGGCGGGCGTCTCCGGCGACCCGCCCTCGGTGGCCTTCGCCCTGGAGGGGCTGGCGGGGGCACTCGCGCTGTCGGGGCAACCGGTGCTCGCCGCGCGCCTGTTGGGGTGCGCCGCCACCGTCCGTGCCGGGGCGGGGACGCCGCAGGCGGCGGGGGAGCGGGTGGACGGGGAACGCATCACGGCGGCGGTGCGCGGCGGCCTGGGGGAGGCGGCCTTCGCCGAGGCCTTCGGGCAGGGGGCGGCACGGTCCGCGCGGGAACTGGTCGCGGTCGTCCGGGAGTGGGGCGCTTGCGCCGAGGAGATGGGCGGGCAGGGGGAGTCGGCGAGTTGAGGGCCGGGGGGTTCCCGGGCCGCGGCCGCGTTGTCAGCGGTGCGTGGGAGAGTAGGGGAACACGGGGGACGCACCACTGAAGGAGGCCACCATGGGCTGGCATCAGGAGCCGCTGATCGGCTTCGACCTGGAGACCACCGGCACCGACACCGAGCGGGACCGTATCGTCACCGCCGCGCTGATCAGGCTGGACCCGGACGGCCGCCGGGCCGCCGAGCGGACCTGGGTGCTGGACCCGGGGGTGCCCATTCCCCAAGAGGCGGTGGCCATCCACGGCCTGTCGGACGCGTTCGTGCGCGCCCACGGCCAGGCCGCGGCGGCGGGTGTGGAGGAGATCACCGAAGCGCTCGTCCAGGCGCTGCGCGAGGGCCTGCCGCTGGTGGTGATGAACGCCCGGTACGACCTGACGCTGCTGGACCGCGAGTGCCGCAGGCACGGTGTGCGCACGCTGTCCGAGCGGCTGGGCAGCGACATCGCCCCGGTCATCGACCCGCTGGTGCTGGACAAGCACGTGGACCGCTACCGCAAGGGCAAGCGCACCCTCCAGGCGCTCTGCGCGCACTACGGGGTCCCGCTGGACGGCGCCCATGAGGCGGGGGCCGACGCGGCGGCCGCGGCCGGCGTGGCCCGCCGCATAGGCGACAAACAGCCCACCGTCGCGGTCCTTGAGGTGCCGGCGCTGCACACCCTCCAGCAGGAGGCGGCGGCCGAGCAGGCTGAGTCCTTCCAGCAGTACCTGCGCCGCTCGGGCAACCCCGAGGCCGTCATCGAACCGTCGTGGCCGCTGGTGCCGTTCCGCGGCTGAGCGGCGTCAGAAGGGATACCACCGCACCGCCGCATCCCCCTCCCGCAGGGAGGCGACGCGTCGGCGGAATTCCCTGAGCGCGGCGGGATTTCCCGGCGCGTGCTGTGAGACCCAGGCGCAGCTCGCCGTCTCCCGGGAGCCGCGCAGCACCGCACACCCCTCCCAGTCACGCACATCCCAGCCATAGATGCGTACGAACGCGTCATAGGCGTCGGCGGCCAGCCCGTAGCGGTCGCGGCTGAGCGCCATCACCACCAGGTCGTGCTCGCGCAGATCGGAGGAGAAGGTCTCCAGGTCGACCAGCACCGGCCCGTCGGGACCGATATGGACATTGCGGGTCAGCGCGTCGCCGTGCACGGGGCCGCGCGGCAGATGCGGCTCCAGCGCGGTGGCGGCCGCCGCGAAGGCGTCCCGCCTGCCGCGCAGATACTCCGCGTCCTCGCGCGAGACCGCGTCCCCGGCCAGCCGCAGCCAGCGCTCCACCCCGCTCAGCAACTCCCGCCGGGGCAGCGCGAACGGCGGCTCGTCCAGGGCGTGCACCAGCCGCAGCAGCGCGGCCAGATCGGCCGGCTCGGCGGGGCGTACGGCTTCCGGCAGCCGCTGCCAGACGGTGAGGGGATGCCCGTCCACCAGGCGCGCGGCCGGCTCGGCGGCCCGTACGGCAGGCACGCCCTGCTCCTGCAGCCACCGGGCGACCCGCAGTTCGTGCTCGGCCCGCGCCAGGAGTTCGGCGCTGCGGCCCACGCGCAGCACGGGCCCGCGCTCGCCGAGGGCGAAGACCGCGTTCTCGCCGAGCGAGACCAGCTTGGCGTCGGCCGCCGCGTCCGCATGACCGGACGCGGCCAGCACGTCCCGGGCGCGCCCCTCGGAAAAGGGGGTGGTGCTCGGTTCGCTCATGGTGGCCTCCTGCGGTGCGTATTGGAGGCCAGTGTCTCAGGCGAGGTGATCTGCGCCGATGTCCGGCCGCCGGGGTGCCGATGCCCGGCCGCCGGGGCGGGGATCGTTGCGCGACCGATGCCCAGCCGATGCTTGACTGCGCCAAGATCCCTCACCACTATGACGGCGGCTGCTCGTCTGCGGGGGATGCGTGTTCGATCTCGGCCGCCACCTTCTGGGCGGCCGCCCGCCCGCGGGGAACGCGCGGCCGATCCAGCCGCCCCGAAGGAGTTGCTGCCGTGACCCTCGCGACCGCGTCCGCACGGTCAACACGCTCCGCACACCGGCACAGACGCGACGTCGGCGCGTGGTTCCTGGTCCTGCCCGCGCTGATCCCCATCCTCGTGCTGAGCGTCGGCCCGCTCCTGTACGGCATCGCGCTGGCCTTCACCGACGCCCAGTCGGGCCGCACCCAGCCCACCCAGTGGGTGGGCCCGCTGAACTTCTCCGACCTGCTCAAGGACTCCCTGTTCTGGGACTCCTTCCGCATCGGCCTGGTGTGGGCGCTCGGCGTCACCGTCCCGCAGTTCTTCCTCGCCCTGGGCCTGGCCCTGCTGCTCAACCAGCCGCTGCGGCTGCGCTGGCTGGCCCGCGCGCTGGCCATCGTCCCCTGGGCGATGCCCGAGGTCGTGGTCGGCATCATGTGGCGCCTGGTCTACCACCCCGACGCGGGCATCCTGAACGAGACGCTGCGCACCCTCGGCCTCGGCGGCCTCTTCGGCCTGGGCGACGACGGCCGGGACTGGCTCAGCGGGCTGGCCACCGCCCTGCCCGCCGTGATCGTCGTCGGCGTCTGGGCGGGCATGCCGCAGACCACCGTCTCGCTGCTGGCCGGCCTGCAGAACGTCCCACGCGAGCTGCACGAGGCGGCGGCCGTGGACGGCGCCGGAGCCTGGCGGCGCTTTCGTACGGTGACCTGGCCCGCCCTCAAGCCCGTCGCCCTGGCCATCACCGCCCTGAACTTCATCTGGAACTTCAACTCCTTCGCCCTGGTCTACGTCCTGACCGACGGCGGCCCCGGCGGCCGCACCCGGCTGCCGATGCTCTTCGCCTACGAAGAGGCCTTCCGCTACGGGCAGTTCGGCTACGCCGCCGCCATGGGCCTGGCGATGGTCGCGGTCATCTCCGTCCTGCTGGCCATCTACCTGGCCGGCCGTCTGAAGGGGGGCGAGGAGCGATGAGCGCCGGGCCGAGAGCACCACGCCGCAGGCCGCGCGCCCGCCGCACCGCCACCCGCGCCGGCCAGTACGCCGCCCTGCTGTGCTATCTGCTCTTCCTCGTCTTCCCCTTCCTCTGGCTGCTCTCCACCGCCTTCAAGCCCCCGCGCGAACTCGCGAGCATCCACCCCACCTGGATTCCCCAGGACCCCACCTGGGACAACTTCCGCCAGGCCTTCGAGGAGCAGCCGCTGCTGCGGGCCGCCGCCAACAGCCTGCTGGCCGCCGCCGTTTCGGCCCTGATCGCCATCGTGCTCGCGACGCCGATGGCCTATGTGCTGGCCCGGGTGCGCAGCCGCTTCTCGCGGGCCGCCACCGGCTGGGTCGTGATCAGCCAGGCCTTCCCCCTGGTCCTGATCATCATCCCGCTCTTCCTGATCCTGAAGAACCTCCGCCTGATCGACTCCCTGGCCGGCCTGGTGCTGGTCTATGTGGTCTGGTCGCTGCCGTTCGCGCTGTGGATGCTGACCGGCTACGTACGGGCCCTACCACGGGAGTTGGAGGAGGCGGCGGCGGTGGACGGCGCGGGGCGGCTGCGTACCCTGCGCTCGGTGACCGTGCCGCTGCTCGCGCCCGGCATCGCCGCCACCGCCCTGTTCGCGTTCATCACGGCCTGGAACGAGTTCTTCTTCGCCCTCGTCCTGCTCAAATCCCCGCAGAAACAGACGATGCCGGTGATTCTCACCCACTTCCTGGGAGCCGAGGGCGTCGCCGACCTCGGCCCGCTGGCCGCCGCCGCGCTGCTGGCCACCCTCCCCAGCCTGGTGCTCTTCGCCTTCATCCAGCGCCGTATCACCGGTGGCATGCTCGCAGGGGCGGTGAAGGGCTGATGCGCCGCCGCACCCTGCTGGCCGCCGCGGCCGCACTGCCCGCCGCCGCCCTGCTGCCCGGCTGTTCGGACGGTGACGAGCCGGCCGACGACGGCCGGATCACCCTCCGCTTCCAGTCCCTGGCCTGGCAGAAGGAGTCCGTACAGGCCAACAAGGAGCTGGTCGCGCAGTGGAACCGGAGCCACCCCGGCATCCGGGTCGAGTACGTCCAAGGGGCCTGGCCCACCGTCCACGACCAGCTGCTGACCGCCTTCGAGGGCGGCGAGGCCCCCGACATCGTCCACGACGCCTCCGACGACCTCGCCGACTTCGCCTACGGCGGCCACCTCGCCGACCTCACCGCGCTGCTGCCCGCCCGCCTCAAGGCCGACATCCCGCAGCGCAGCTGGGGCACCGGCACCTTCAACGGGCGCGTCTACGGCGTCCCCTTCCTCCAGGAACCCCGCGTCCTGGTCGCCAACCGCAAGCTCCTGGCGCGCTCCGGTCTGCGCCGTCCCACCCCCGAAAACCCCTGGAGCTGGAAGGAGTTCGCCGACGCCGCGTCCGGGCTGACCGGCGGCGGCACCTACGGGGTCGCCTGGCCGCTGAAGGACCCGGTCTCCGCCACCCTCAACCTCGCCCTGACCACCGGCGGCCGGATCTTCGGGCGCCGCCCCGACGGCCGGGCCGAGATCCGCTTCGACGCCGCCGACCAGATCGTGCCGCGCGCCATCCACCACCAGGTCAACGTGGCCCGCAGCGCGCCCCGTACGACGCTGGGCATGGGCGGTTCCGACACCCTCCCCGGCTTCTTCGCCGGGCGCTACGCCATGGTGCCGCTGGGCTTCTCCTACCGCCAGCAGATCGTGCAGCAGGCGCCCGAGGGCTTCGAATGGACCGTGCTCCCCGCCCCGGCGGGCGCGGGCCCCGACCGGGGCGGCGCCGCACGGCTCGGCCAGGGGGTGAGCCCGCAGACCCTCTCCATCGCCCAGGACTGCCCGCACAAGAAGGAGGCGATGGCCTTCATCGACTTCCTGCTGCGGCCCGCCAACATGGTGCGGCTCGCCCTCGGCGACTGGATGCTGCCCACGGGCAGCGCCGCCCTGAAGGACCCCCGGCTCCGTACGGCACACCACGACTGGGCCACCGGCGCCGCGCTGGCGAGCACCCTCCAGCCCGCACCCGCCCAGTCCGTACGGGGCTATCCGGAGTGGAAGGACAAGATCGCCACACCGGGTCTCCAGGAGTACTACAGCGGCGCGATCGACCTGGACGAGCTGCGCGGCCGCCTGGTGCGCGACGGCAACCTGGTGCTCGCCCGCTACCAGCGCTGACCGCCGCCCGGCCCGGCCCGTCCGCCCGGCCCGGCTCGTCCGCCCCGCCCGGTGTGCTCACTTCACCCGTTGCATCCACTTAGCCCGGTTCGTCCGCCGCCGGAAATGCGTTGCGCGAGCCGGGCCGTACTGCCTACCGTCGCCCCCATGAGCAGCAGTGCAGCAGCGGGCGTCGGCGCCCTGACCCGTATCTGCGGTCCTGGCCACGCCCAGCCCTCCCGGCGTCTGCGGCGTGGCCCCGGTGCCCTGACCGGTCCGGCGGCCCGCGGTAACTGACGTTCTCTGACGTCCTTTTGGCGAGGCGATGACCTCGCTCCATTTCGCGCTGCCTTGGTGCCGCGGCGTGACGTCCGCTGCCTTTGTGCCACAGCGTGATGTCCGCTGCCTTTGTGCCGCGATACCGCCGCCTTCGCGCGCCGCGGTGCGACCGCCGCTGCCCCCTTTCTCCGGTCCGGGCCCGCCTCGTGCTGCCTCGCCCTCTCCGGAGAAAAGGACGCCGTCATGGCCGCCCGCCCGACCCGCGCGCTCTCGCAGAACTTCCTCGCCCGCCGCGCCACCGCCGACCGTTTCGTCCACGCCCTGCGCACCGCCGACCGCGCGGCCGGCCACCGCCGCCCCGGCCTGCTGCTCGAAGTGGGCGCGGGCGAAGGCCTGCTGACCGAGGCGCTGGCCCCGTACGCACACCGGATGCTCGCCTACGAGATCGACCCCCGGCTGCTGCCCGCCCTGCGCGCCCGCTTCGGGCGCCCCGACGGACCGTACGGCCATATCCGTATCCAGGGCGGTGACTTCCTGGAAGCCCGCCCGCCCCGCGAACCCTTCGCCCTGACCGGCAACCTCCCCTACTCCCGCACCTCCGCGATCGTCCACTGGGCGCTGCGCGCCCCCGCGCTGACCGCCGCGACCTTCCTCACCCAGCTCGAGTACGCCCGCAAGCGCACCGGGGACTACCGGCGGTGGAGCCTGCTGACCGTACGGACCTGGCCCACCCACCAGTGGCGGCTGTGCGGGCGCGTGCACCGCGGCGAGTTCCGGCCCGTCCCGCGGGTGGACTCCGGGATTCTGCGCATCGATCACAGGCCGGTCCCGCTGCTGGCGCCGCGCGAACTGACCGCGTACCGGCGGATGGTGGAGGCGGGCTTCGCGGGCGTCGGCGGCTCGCTGTACGCCTCGCTGCTGAGGGCGTACGGGCCGCGCGGGCTGGCGGGGGCGTTCGCGCGGGCGGGGCTGGAGCGGGAGACGGTCGTCGCGTTCGTCGCCCCGCGGCAGTGGCTCACCCTCTTCGGCGCGCTGCACGGCACCTGTCCGGGCCGCTGAACCGGGCCCGGCGACCCCTACCCCATTGCACGATACGTATCGTCTCGCCTAAGGTGGTGGACATGTACTTCCCGTTCTACGAGTGACGACACCTCGTACCGCCCCGCTCGTCCCGATCGTCCGCGCCGCGACCCGGCGCCGATCCGTCACGTCTTCACTCGAGGAGAGTGCACGCCATGCCGCGCACCCAAAAGCCCGCCCATATCGCCATGTTCAGCATCGCCGCCCACGGTCACGTCAACCCGAGCATCGAGGTCATCCGCGAGCTCGTCGCCCGCGGTCACCGCGTCACGTACGCCATCCCCGGCGCGTTCGAGGAGAAGATCGCCGAGACCGGCGCCGAGCCCAAGGTCTATACGACCTCGCTGCCCACCGACGACGACCCGGACGCCTGGGGCACGGAACTGATCGACAACATCGAGCCGTTCCTGAAGGAGGCCATCCAGGCGCTGCCCCAGTTCGTCGAGCTGTACGAGAACGACCGCCCGGACCTGATCCTGTCCGACATCACCGTCTACCCGGCCCGGGTGCTCGCCCACCGCTGGGGCGTGCCCTTCGTGCAGCTCTCGCCCAACCTGGTGGCCTGGGAGGGGTACGAGGAGGAGGTCTCCGAGCCGATGACGGCGGAGATGAAGGCGACGGAGCGCGGCCGGGCGTACTACGCGCGCTTCATCCAGTGGCTGGCCGACAACGGCATAACCCAGCACCCCGACCCCTTCGTCGGCCGCCCGGACCGCAGCATCGTGCTGATCCCCGAGGTCCTTCAGCCGCACGCCGACCGGGTGGACACCTCCAAGTACACCTTCGTCGGCGCCTGCCAGGGCGAGCGGGCGAGCCAGGGGGAGTGGCACCGCCCGGCGGACGCCGAGAAGGTGCTGCTGATCTCGCTGGGCTCGTCCTACACCAAGCAGCCGGGGTTCTACCGGGAGTGCATCGAGGCCTTCGGCGATCTGCCCGGCTGGCACGTCGTCCTGCAGATCGGCAAGTTCGTCCAGGAGTCGGAACTCGGCGAGATCCCGGCCAACTTCGAGGTGCACCACTGGGTCCCGCAGCTGGCCATCCTCAAGCAGGCCGACGCCTTCATCACGCACGCGGGCGCCGGCGGCAGCCAGGAGGGGCTGGCCACCGCCACGCCGATGGTCGCCGTACCGCAGGCCGTCGACCAGTTCGGCAACGCGGACGTCCTTGAGGGGCTCGGTGTCGCCCGCCACGTGCCGATGGAGCAGGCCACCGCGCAGACGCTGCGTACGGCGGTCCTGGAGCTGACGGGCGACCCGGAGGTCGCGCGCAAGGGCCGGGAGATCCAGCGGAAGATGGCGACGGAGGGCGGCACCCAGCGGGCGGCCGACCTGGTGGAGGCGGAACTGCCTGCCTGAGGGATGCAGTTGGCCCGTGAGGGCCCGGTGCCGGTGGCGAGGGGCGAGATCCCGCCACCGG
>NZ_JBSIBZ010000098.1:0-34768 GCF_058245575.1 Streptomyces sp. UF-297
AGCCGCCGTTCGCCTGCTTGTGGCTGTTGCAGGCCGGGCAGTCCTCGTTCCACTTCAGGCCCTTGTGCGCCTCCCGCGAGGCATACGCGTGATACCAGCACTGCCTGCACTGGCCGACCGGCGGGTTGAGGGCCTTCTGGCTCGCCATCACAGGTCTCCGATCAGTGGTTGACGGTCGTGTTGGACCGGCCGAAGCCGCGGTTGTTGTTCGTGACGTGCGTGGTGTTGCGGATCGTCGTGCGGCTCACGGCGGCCGGGGCGAGCCGGAGCAGCAGCAGGGAGAAGAAGATGAAGGCGGCGGTGCCCGCCCCGAGCCCGGCGGCGGCGCTGACGAGCTGGCCCGCGCCCCAGCCGACGCCCGCGCCGAGGACGCCGCCGGCCGCGATGCGCTGGGCCTTGGGGTCGAACAGCGGCTGGGGGGTGAGGTCGCGCGGCGCCATGGGCTGCATCGGGGCCGGGGCCTGGGACTTGCGCATCGGGACCATCTGTCCGTACGCGTCGGGCACCCAGACGACCGGCTCGCGCTCGGCGTACAGCTCGACGTCGGCGGCCTGGAGGGCGACGGGCATCCGGTAGAGCGGCGCCGCCTGCTGCGGGGTGGGGCGGTACGGCTGCACCGTGGCCTCGGTGCGCGGTGTCTCGGGGGCGCTCTCGTAGCTCACGGACAACCTCTCTCTGGATCGGTGGGGCAGGGACCGGCCCCCGGCGGGGGAGTCCGGGGGCCGGGGCTGATCAGCCCTGCTGGCGGTACTTCTTGGTGCGCTTGAGGACGTGGTCGCGGCTGAAGCCGGTGACCTCGGCGACGTCGAGCTGCAGCGCGGACTTCGCGTCCAGCTCGGCGGCAATCGCCTGCCACATCGCCTCGTCGGCGGCGGCCTTGGCCTTCTCGGCGTCCTCGTGGGCCTTGTCCCGGACCGCCTTGAGCTCGGCGATCCGGGCCTTGGCGGCGGTGCGGGTCTCTTCGGTGGGCTTGGCCATGGCTGGCTCCGTCTCGGTTTCGAGGGACGATGGGTGCTCCCCCCGCTGCCGTTCGGAGCGGGATCCGGGGCCCGGGGCGGCCGGTGAAGTTTGGCGACTGTGGCGGCCGCCCCGGGGCGGAGTCACCGGCTGCGGTGGCGGCCGGAGACGGTGCGGACGCGCTCGTGCAGGTTGCTCGTACCGCGCGTGGTGACGTTGCCGGAGACCGTGGTGGCGTCGAGCGAGCCGGTGGCGGCCGGGGTCGCGGTGACGTGGATGTCGCCGCTGACGGCGTTGGCGCGGAACTCGCTGCCGCTGTACGCGCCGATCTCGATGTCGCCGGAGATCGAGGTGACGTCCACGCGGGCGTCGACGCGCTCGATCTCGATGTCGCCGGAGGTGGTGTTGCCGCGCAGGGTGTGTACGCCGCGGGCCTCGACGTCACCGGAGACCGAGTGGACGTCGAGGACCTCCAGGTCGCCGCGGACGGTGAGGTCGGCGCTGGTGGTCTCCAGGCGGAGCGAGGACTGCTCGCTGGGCAGCTTCACGTCGACGGTGATGGTGCCCATGCCGCTGCCGGAGACGATCGTGCCCTGCGCGGCGACGACACGGCCGTTCTCGACGACTTTGCGGCCGCCGATGATGACGTCGCCGTTGCTGATGGTCATGCCGGTCACGGAGCCGGTGACGACGCCGACGTTCTGGCCGACGACCATGCCGCCGCCGGAGAAACGGAAGGTCGAGCTGCCCATGGTCATCGTGCTGCCCTCGACCTCCGGCACGCGGATCGTGACGCAGTCGAGGTTCTTGTACTTGCTCTCCTTCTTGGAGGCGTTGCGCACCGCGTCGGCGAGCGGGCCCTCGTCGTCGCCCGTGCTGACCGTGATGACCGCGTTCTTCAGGGAGCGGTCGACGGAGACGTTGACGGTGCCGACGTGGCTGATGACGTCGGTCCAGATGGCTCCGGCGGCGGTGGCGGTGAAGGTCTGCGAGGTGCTCAAGGTGGGCTCCTAGTCGCTGTCGTTTCCGCTTGCTTTCTCGCTTGCGGTAATTCCATGATGCAGACTCCGAGTCTGCATGTCTAGCGTTTCGCAGACTCTCGGTCTGCCTTTTTGCTGCGGTGCAGGTCAGGCCAGGGGAGCGGTGGGGATCTGGGCGGCCGGGATGGTGGCGTGGGTGGCCTGCCCGATCTGCCAGTTGGCTTCGTGGGTGGCCCGCCATGCGTCGTCGAGGCGGTCGGCGAGGTTGTCCTGTCCGAGGCCGCGGGCGTGGGTGGCGAGCGCTTCGAGGTAGAGCGCGATGTCGTGGGTCTCGGCGTGCGCGGTCACCAGGCCGGGCTGGAACCCGAGCTGCTCGACGATGTTCTTCACGCCGGACATGTGCGCGGGCAGGTTCTCGTTGCGCTGCCGGGCGGTCTCCACGGACAGCGCCCTGGTGACCTCGTCGTGGGTTTCGTACGCCCACCCCTTGCGGGCGAGGCCGAAGAGGATCTGCTTCCAACGCGGTGGCTGCTGCTGCACGGTGTGTCTCCCTGGGTCAGCGGTGCTGGGGCGGGGTAGTGCTCGGGCTCGTCGTCGCGGGGGTGGTCGCCGGACCGTTCGGGGTGGCGTTGCCGTCTCCGCCGCACCCTCCGGCCAGGGCGAACCCGGCGATCAGGCCGACGATGCACAGGACTGTGGCCTTGTTCTTCGTCCACCACTTGGGCGGCGGGGGCTCGGCGATCACGTAGCGGACGCTCACGAAGTGGGGCTCCTAGTCGTTGGTGGTCTGGGTCTGGTCGCCGCTGGTGACGTTCTGGACGACCGAGTTGTTCTTGCCGCTGATGTGCACGCCGGAGTTCGATCCGCCGGCCGCGCGGGCGGCGCGGGTCGCGGCGTCGACGGCACCGCGTACGGCGGCGGCTTCCTGCGCGGTGAGCGGGCGGCCGGGGCCGATGCTCTTGCCTGTCTGCGCGTTGACCTGCTGGTTGTCGCCGACGACCTGGACGACGCCGGTGACCTTCTTGCCGGGGCGGACGATGACGCCGTGGTTCTCGACCCGGCTGCGTCCGCCGGCGCCCTTGCCCTCGCGGGCCTTGGCGGCCTTCCTCTCGGCGGCCGCCATCGCTGCGGCGGCGGGGCCCTTGCACTCGGTGCACGGGATCGAGATGCCGGGCGCGGTGATCCGCCCGGAGTCCTCACAGACCAGGCACTTGGGGCCCTTCTTCGGGGGCTCCATTCCGTACGCCTTGCGGTAGGCGGACAGCGGCGGGGTCTTCGGCGCCGCCGTCTTCTTCGCCGTGCCGCGCCGGGACTTCTTGACCGGCTCGATGCCTCCGGCCTGCCAGGCCCAGGCCATGCGGATTCCGGCGGCGACGGGCCGCATGGCCTGCTTGACCGCGCTCTTCTTCGCCTTGCGGACTTTGCTGCGGACTTTTGCCTTGGCCTTGTTCTTCGCGTATTTCGCGACGTACTTCGCGGCACCGACGATTTCCTTCTGGTAGTCGATGGGCGGCGGGGGCTCCTCGCCGAATCCGGCCTCGACCAGCCACAGGGCGTCGGCCTCGGACTGTCCGGCCTGGATCCGGCAGTACGCCTCCCAGTGGGCGAGGGGCACGCGGGGCTCGGCCCAGATGTGACCAGCCGGGCACTGCGCCTGCAGCATCGGGTCGACGCCGGTCTGGTAGCCGAAGCGCAGGCCGGTGTCGGCGACGCAGATCGGGCAGGCCAGGACGGTCGGGATCCAGGTGGTGCGGAGCTTGGGCTCGGGGTCCTCGACGAGGTAGCGGAAGCGCCGGTCGAAGGCGAGGAACAGGCTGCCGTTGTCCGGTGCGAGGGGCTGCCACGGCTCGATCGGCATTTCGGACTCCTCTGGATCTTCCGGGCGGAACACGGGGCGGAACGGTCAGGGAACGTGCAGGTCAGGCGGGGGGAACAGGGGCGGAACGTGGGGGCCGGGGGCGGAACTTTGTTCCGGGGTCTGGCCGGTGTTCCGGCCGTGTTCCCGAGGTGTTCCGCCCCTCTGACCTGCGTGTTCCTGGCGTGTTCCGGGGCCGGATCAGCCCTCGGCGGCCTCCTCCTCGGCCTCGC
Organism: Streptomyces sp. UF-297; assembly: GCF_058245575.1. Lineage (NCBI taxonomy): Bacteria > Bacillati > Actinomycetota > Actinomycetes > Kitasatosporales > Streptomycetaceae > Streptomyces > Streptomyces sp. UF-297. The sequence continues at coordinate 4,026 of NZ_JBSIBZ010000098.1, forward strand.
CGAGGATCTTCTTCAGCTCGCGCAGGCGGTAGCCGTTCACCGTGCCGGTGACGCCCTTGACCCGGATCTTGTTCTTGGGCCAGGACAGGCCGTGCGGCTCCAGGACGGCCTTGAAGACGTGGCCGAGCAGTTCGTCTTCGGTGAGGGTGGTGTCCTCCTCGCCGTCCTCGCCGGGCACGACCAGGCGCTCGCGCGTCCAGGTGTCGGGGTCGGCCTTGGCCAGGGCCTCGAAGAGCATCGGTGCGGTCATGCCGGTGACCTCGGCGTCGCGGTAGAGCTCGCGGATCTGCTTCATGAGGACCATCCCGGGGGCGGCGGGCTCCTCCTCCTCCTGGTCCTCGTCGTCGACGGCGAAGATGTCGTCGCGGACGAGCTCGCCGACGTCCCTGATGTGCACGAAGCGGGCGCTGGCGTCGTCGAGCCCGGGGCGGCCGGCCTTCACCCGCTCCTCGGAGCGGCGCAGGGCCTCGTCGTCGTCGGTGATGCAGGCGCGGTAGGGGATGGGCTCGCAGTAGTCGCCGCCCGCCAGGACGTAGCAGACCGAGGCGTCGTTGATGGCGTTGCCCATGGCGGGCAGCAGCCGGTCGGGGCGCCAGCCCTGGGCCATCGCGCCGCCCCCGGCGATCAGCTTGATGTCGTCGGTGTCGCAGGCGCACATGACCTGGACGGGCAGCTCGGACAGCCACGCGTTCGCGCCGACGCGGTCCTTGGTGACGGCCTGGGTGGCGACGATGAGCGTTACGTCCGACTTCGCCGAGGTGAGCGCGAGCTGCTGCACGAGCGCGTCGAGCCGCAGCGGCTTCTCCTCGAACTCGTCTTCCGGCTCGGGGATGTATTCCTGCTTCGACGCCGTGACCAGGGCGGGGAATTCGTCGATGACGACGGTGATTCCGGGCTTGTCCCGGCTGGATTCCCAGTTCAGGCCCATGCCGAAGCGGTCGAACAGGCTCGGGCGTCGCATTCCGATGGCCAGGGCCCATTCGAGGACCCGGCGGGCGTCGGCCGTGGTGCAGGCGACGGCGTCCATAGCCTTGCGGTACGGGCCGAATCCGCTGCCGTACGAGCCGAGGTCGATTCCGATGACAATGCGGTCGTCGGTGCTGGTGAGCGCGTCGAGAATGGCGCGCAGCACTGTCGACTTACCCGAGCGGGACTTGCCGACGACGCAGGCATTCGTGCGCTTGAGCGGCAGTGCGAGGGAACGTCCGCCCATGTCGGCTCCGATCTGCGCCTTGTGCATGTCGTTGGTCGTCACCGAGTTGGGCTTGCGGTACGGCAGCTCGGGGACCGCCCGCCACGGGTTCTCGCCGGGGATGCGCAGGGTGCACTCGTTGCGCGCGGCCGCGGACTGCTGCAGCAGGATCGAGTTGGTGCGCACGCCGGGCAGGCAGGACTCCAGCAGCGCCAGGCTGGAGTTGAGCTTCTCCGGGGTCTCGCGGTTGAGGACGACCTCGACCTCGAAGCCCCACGGGTGCGGCTTGACGCGCAGCGCGTACACCTTGACGCCGCAGTCCTCGGTGAGCGCCTGCTGCAGCATGTTCTCGAAGGCGCGCGGGGTCATGCCCAGCTCGAAGCGGTCGGGCACCCCGGACTCGGCGCGCTCCAGGGCCTCCAGGTCCTCCGGGGCCAGGTCCGGCGTCCTGCCCACCCGGGCGAAGACGACGGCGTTGATGAGCAGTCCGGCGGTCAGGCCGGGCACGCCCTCCATGATGATCCCGGTGACGTCGATGCCCGCCAGCGGCAGGTACGCGGCGGCGGCCCGCTGCCCGAACTTCTTCTTCGCGGTCTCGGCGGCGGCGGTCGCCTGCACCAGGGCCATGCTGGCGTCCTGCTGCGCCTTCTCCGACGCCTTCTTCTTCGCGTCCCGGTCCCGCAGGGCGAAGCGCGCGGACCGTGCCGCCTTCGCCGCCTCGTCGGCCGTCATCTCCGCACGGGCCTTGGCTGCATCGGCGGTCATGCCCTCGATGCCGCGCACCCACCGGTGGACCCGCTTCGGGCCGCGCAGCGTGGCGGGCACCATGCCCAGCGGCGTGACCTGCCGCGACACCCAGCGCCGGGCCTTGCGGCGGGCGACGCGCTGCAGGTAGATGCGGCGGGCCTTGCGCCCTTCCTTGGTCTTGAGCAGCGGGTTGATCCACGGCTTGTCGCCCTCGGGGTCCTCGCCGAGCTCCCAACCCGCGGCCGGGAGGACCTTGCCCTCCAGGACCTCCGGCTCGGTGGTCTTCGTGAGGTCGACCGTGGTCTCCGAAGACCCTCCACCCAAAGCGGGGGCGGACTCGTCGGGGTCGGGGCCGGCGCCCGGGTGCGGCTGCTCGAGGACGGCGGTGGCACCCGGCAGGTACGAGACGGTGGCCAGTTCGCCCTCGTCGAGGTTCGCGGTGGTCGGCTGCTCCGTCATGCTGGTGCTTCTCCTTCGGGAGGAAGCGGGGCCCTCGGCGGCGACTGTGGAAGGGAGGCGCCTTGGGCCCCGCGGTTTCGGGGGCGGTAGATCAGGCAGTGGCGGGGGAGCCCTCGACCGTCCAGGTCCACGGCTCACCGACCGCCGCGGCACGGGCGGCGGCGTCGGCCAGGGCGCGGGCGAGGGCGGCGACGGCGGGCTTGGTGCCGCGGGTGCGGGCGACCTTGAGGAACTGCCCGGCGAGCTGGTCGGCCTCGGCGGCCGGGAAGGTCTGGTCGGCCGGGGCCTCCAGGAGCGCGACGAGCGGGGCGATCGTCTTGCGGTCGAAGTAGGAGACCGAGTTCTCCGCGTACGGGGCGAGCCCGGCGAGCGCCCGGATCGGGTGCCGGTCCTGGCCGAAGAAGTCGGCGCCGTGCGAGGTGATCACATGCGGCTCGGCGTCGTGGATGGCGGGCTTGCGGCTCATGGTCAGGCCCCCATCGCTTCGTCGCGGTCGCTGTCGATCAGCCGGAGCTTGCGCTCGGCGACGACCCGGTCCCGCAGCCACATGCCGTCCTCGCGCCGGACCTTCATCCGCTTGGCGAGCGCGGCCGCCGAGATCTGATTGCCCTCGGCGACGAGCTCGGCGGCGACCTTGTGGGCCTGGGGGAGCAGGGTCTCCAGCTCCTGTTCCGTACGCCCCTTCCGGCCGGTGTTCCGGCTGGCGTTCCCGCTTCCGTTTCCGCTGGCGTTTTCGTCAGCGTTGCCGCTGTCGCCGGAAGGTCCCTCAGAGCCGTACGACCCAATTCCCGCTTGGCCTCCAGGCCCCTCAGCCGACCCGCTGCGGGCCCCGATGGAGACGACGGGTCCAAGCACCGGAGAGGCTTCCGCGAGGCTCTTGGAGAGAGGGCTGTGGAGTCCGGCGAGCAGGCTCGCGCGGATCAGGTCGGGGCGGGACTCCTCGGCGACCCGGAACGCCTCGCCGACCTTGAGGCGGGCAGCGGTGGCAGCCGCGTACAGCGTCGGCGTCAGGCCCGGCTCGGTGCCGTACTCGATCTCCCACGCCGCCGCGAACGCGTCGGCCTCGGTGAGCGTGCCGTACGGCGCGGCCGACCACAGCCGGTCCGCCTTCTTCGCGACCTTCCGGTGGTGGCGACGGCGCTTGCGGTCGTGGCGCCGGCGCTTCTTCGCCTCGCGCCGCTGCTCGCGGGTCGGGCCCTCGGAGCCGTGGGTCTTCAGGTCCCAGATGAAGAAGGCGAACAGCGACGAGCCGCCGAACACGCTCGCGACCCACAGCGGGGCGATCTCCGACCAGTGCCAGAAGTTGATCCCGGCGGCGACCGCCGAGACCAGCCACCCGGCGAGCCGGTACTTCCAGGTCTCGCGGCCCTTGGCCTCCGCCTCCTTGCCGAGGAAGACGATCGCCCACGCGCCGCCCTCCAGCATCGAGGCGAGCAGGATCGCCAGCGCGCCCATCACGCCGTTGCCCGCGAGGGCGCCGACCTGGGAGAGCACCGCGGGCACCACGGCCGCGACCATCACGTACGCGACGAACACGGTCGCCGGGTTCGCGTTCAGCCAGCCCAGCACCTTCGCGCGCTGCGCCTTGCGGGCGGCCCTGGCCCGCTCCTTCTCCGCCTGCCGCTGCCGCTTGTCCTGCAGCTCCTGGCGGCGCTTCTGCTCGGCGTCCTTGCGGGCCTTCTCGGCGGCCGCCTCCTGGTCGAGGCGCTTCTGCTCGGCGGCGAGCCGCTCGTCCTCGCGCTTCTGCTCCGCCGCGATCCGGGCGGCCTCACGCTGGTCGGCGGCCGCGATGCGCTGCGCTTCGAGCTGCGCCTCCAGCCGCATCTTCTTGTCCTGGCGGTCCTGCTCACGCTCGGCAGCGCGGTCTTCGCGCATGTCCTGGCGGTAGCTCACTTCGCCCCCTCAGAGTTCGAGATCGCCGCGACGATGAGGACCGCGACGTACACGACGGCGAACCGGGTCACGGTGGTGGTGACGTCGTGCGTCTCGTGCCAGCCGCCGCTGGCGGCCCACGTCCCGCACGCGGCGGCGACCAGGTCCCGCCAGTTCATCCAGCCGCGCACCGTCAGGCGCCTCGGGCGGCTCGTCTTGACCGTGGTCTTGGAGATCGTGGTGGCCATCAGGCGGCCGCTCCCATCCGGTGTCCGGCCGACCGGTGGGCGCCCGCGCTCGCGGCCGGGGCCGTGGTCGCGTACGTCGCCGGGTTGGTCAGCAGGGTGTCGACGGCGATGACGGCGACGGCGACCAGGAGGAGGCCGACGCGGGAGAGGGGGGACAGCTCGATCCCGACCAGCCACCCGCCACCGGCCAGCGCCGCGACCATGCGCAGGCGACCGAGGATCAGGGGCAGCAGGGAGAGCACGAAGGCGAAGCGGGCGTCGACGGTGATCACGCGGCCACCGCCTTCGGGAAGGTGACGCGCGCCCGGCGGCGGGACAGGGCCGTCACGTTCGCGGTGAGGCTGCGGTAGTACAGGGCGTTCTCGGCGTCGACCTCGGAGCCGGAGGGGTCGGTGACCTCCTCGACGAACTCCGCGAAGTCCTCCAGGTCGGCGGGGCTCGGGACGAAGACCTTCGGGGCCGGCGCCTTCACGCTGGGCTGGTCGAAGCCCATCGCGACCTCGGCGAACTCGGCGGCGGTAACGATCCTCTGACCAGCGACGATGGTGTTCATGTGGGGTCGTGTTCCTTTCGTTGGGACGGCCTCCGGCGGCTCTCTCGGTGGTCCTGGCAGATCTCCCGAGAGGGCCGTTTTGCGTCTGCGGGCAGCGTGACGTAGCGCATTGCTTGCCCATTCGCATTGACTGGACAATGCCTGCTGCCGTGAATGACCATGCACCGTCCGGAGTGGAACGTCAAGCCCATCGTTTGAAGAGTTCGCATTGACTGGACAATGGGCGATCACAGAGGTACACATAGACGCCATGAGGACGAATACGCCGATCTACCAGCGCGTCGCGGATGACCTCCGCGCCGAGATCGCTGATGGCACGAGGCCACCCGGGAGTCAGCTTCCGACCGAGGCTGAGCTGCAGGAGAAGTACGCGGCGACCCGGTACACCGTGCGTCAGGGGTTGGCCGCTCTCGTCAACGAGGGGCTCATCGTCAGCCGCCGGCCGCGGGGGCACTTCGTGCGGGAAATCCACCCGATGATCTATCGCCCTCAGCAGGAGTTCCGGCAGAAGGCTCCGAACCTCGACATCTTCACCCAGCTCCTGGAGGACGAGGGCAACGGACGCCAGCCCTCTCAGGACATCCAGGTGTCGATCGTCCGGCCTCCGACCCCCGTCAAGGAACGGTTGAACCTCGACGACGAAGATCTGCTCGCCGCCCGCCTTCGCACCCGGTACATCGACGGCGAGCCGTACAACATCAACGACTCCTATGTACGTCTCAGCTTCGTACAGGGCAGCGAATTCATGAGCCCCGAGGACGTGGCCCGCGGCACGAACCAGGTCTTGGCCGACCTCGGCAAGCCGCTGGTCCGGGCTCTGGATGAGATCTACGTGCGGATGCCTCGCCCCGAGGAAGTGGCTCGCCTCAAGCTCGGACCCGGCACCCCTGTCGCCGAGCACATCGTCACGACGTTCACCTTCGACGACGAGCCGGTGCAGGTGACCATCAACATCGTGCCGGGCGATCGGCATGTGATCATTTTCGAGCGGACGCGCGAGTGGCCTCCCGCCGATTCGGCGGAGACGAAGTGATTGTGGTCCCGGCGGAACTCGCCGACCTCCCCCGCCTGCTCAAGTTCCGTACGGACTCGGCGGCCTGGCTGACCGAGCTGGGCATCGACCAATGGGCGAAGCCGTTCCCCGCCGATCACATCGCCGCCAGCATCCGGCAGGGCGAGGTGTTCGTCATCAAGGAGAGCCTTCGCTCCGACGCCGCCGCAACCGTCACCCTCGACCGCGACGCCGACCCTCGACTCTGGACTCCCGGGGAACGCGCGGAAGACGCCCTGTACGTCCACAAGCTCAGCGTCGATCGGCGCTACTCAGGTGCCGACCTCGGCGGTCGAATCCTCGACTGGTGCGGCGAGCGCGCCTTGAAGGCTGGCGCCCAATGGCTGCGGCTTGACGCCTGGACCACCAATCCTCGGCTTCACGCCTACTACCTCGCCCACGGATTCGCCCACGTCCGGACCGCGAGCGACCCCACGGTCGTCTCCGGGTGGGCGGCCCAGCGCCCTGCCGCCTCCGCAGACCACGGTCTCGACGACACCACTCTCTCGGAGGATCGGTGACGGCAGAGGAGATCAGTCCCGAGTTCGTATACGTCCTCGGCGCCGACTCCAACCCGCTCTCCGCCACTACCGTGACCACCAACGTTTACCGATCTCAAGATCCCATTTCGGGACTCATCCGGCAGAACGGAATTTACGAGCTGCCCGATTTGCCGATCAAGGGGCAGGATTGGCCCCTGAAACGCGAAAGGCGCCCCGGCCAGGGCGCCTAAGCGGTACTGCAAGGCCGGGTTACCAAGCCCGGCGAAGTTCGAGCGAACGGACCGCTCTCTGATGAGGGTACGAGACTTTTCCCGCCTGGCGCCACATGCGCTGAGCCACAATACGGACGGATTCCGGACTCTTCGGGCCCAACTGCTCGCGTCCGCGTTGCACTACGCGGGACGCGGCATGTACGTCCACCCCCTGCTCGTCGGCGACAAGGCACCCCTCTGGTCGAGCTGGGAGAGCCGCGCGACGCGCGACCCCGAGCTGATCGAGCGGACCTGGTCGCGTGCGCCCTTCAACATCGGTGTCGCCTGCGGTCCCTCCGGGTTGATCGCGGTCGACCTCGACGTCCCGCACGAGGACGACGCACCGCCGCCCGCCGAGTTCGCCAGGGCCGGGGTCGTCGACGGCAGCACGATGCTCGCCGTGCTCGTCGAGCGCACCCCCGGCGCCGAGATCGCACCGACCATGACCGTCCGCACCCCGAGCGGCGGGCGCCACCTGATCTACCGCGCCCCGGCCGACCTCCGCGTCCGCAACACCGCCCGGACCATCGGGTGGCAGATCGACACCCGCGCCGCTGGTGGCTACGTCGTGGGGATCGGGTCCGTTGTCGACGGTGCGTCGTATGTCCTGGAGAACGGCATCGCCGAGCCTGCGGTCCTGCCGGACTGGCTGCTGACCCTGATCACCACTGCGCCTCAGCCACCCAAAGCGGGGGCGCGTGTGAGCCGGGCTGAGATCGACGCCCGGCTGCAGGCACTGAGCAGTGGAGGCACCCGCGAGGAGCGGTGGGCGACCGGCATCCTGCGCTCTGAGTGCAGCGAGCTGGCGTCGATGTCCCCGAACTCCGGGCGCAACGACCGGCTGAACAAGGCGGCGTACCGCGCGGGGCAGCTCGTCGCCGCCGGCCTCCTGGTCCAGGCCGTCGCCGAGGAGGAGCTGACCGCGGCCGCGACGGCGGCCGGGCTCGGCACCGAGTACGCGCACGAGATCGAGAAGACCCTGAGCTCGGGCATGCGCGCGGGCCTCAAGCGGCCGCGCTACATGCCGACCGCGCACCGCGTTGGCGGTGCCGCATGAGAGGACGAGACGTAAGCCCCATCGAGTACGTACACCTCACCTCGACCACGAAGAGGGCCCCGGCGGTGTGCGACCACCCCGAGGCCAGGCACCCGAGGAGTACGACTCGAATGCGGCCCCGTTCTACCTGCTCACACCGGCTTGTGTCCGGTTCTCCCGCCATCGTTTCCGCCAGCGGTAATGCGGGCGGAAACGCTGACGTCATCCGCCCCGTCCAGCGGATCGGGGGTGCGGCATGACGACCGTGGTCCCCGCCCAGGGCGCGACCTGGGAAGAGGAAGAGGCGCCGGCGCCCGAGGAAATGCTTCCGCCGGGCAAGCCGAAGGTCGACATCACCAACGAGGCGGAGTCCTTCGAGCGGCTGTTGCGCGTCATGAACGGCCCGGACGTGCCCAAGCTCTATGTCCGCAGCGGCGGCCTGAACTGGGTCACCTCGGATGACAAGGGGGAGCCGAAGATTCACCGGCTCACCTCCGACAACCTGCTGTCGTGGTTCGCCGAGCACGTTGAGACGTACGCGCTCAAGCCGGTGGGCCGCGGGGCGAACCGCACCTTCGAGGAGATCCGGCAGTACCCCACCGGCCGGACCTGCAGCGCGATCCTCGGCCGGGAGAAGTGGCGGCTGCCGAAGCTCCACGGTGTGGCGACCGCGCCGATCCTGCGCACGGACGGCACTCTCCTGCAGAAGCCGGGGTACGACCCGGCGACGGGGATCTATCTGTTCCCGAAGTTGCGCTCGATGGGTCCGGTCACGAACTCGCCGACGCCGGATGACGTAAAGGTGGCGCGCGAGCTGCTGCTGCTCATGCTCTCGGGCTTCCCGTGGGTGCAGGACAGCGACCGCGCGCAGTACCTGGCACTGGCCTTCGCACCGATCCTGCGGCACTACATCCGGTGCCCCACGCCCATGGGGCTGGTCACGGCGACCACGATGGGCAGTGGCAAGTCGTATCTGACCTACCTGTTCGAGGAGTTGTACGGGATGGGCACGCTGCCCTGGCCCCGCGATAACTCCGACGAGCTGCGCAAGGCGATCACGACGAAGCTGACGCAGACCGGCGCCCCAGTGATCACGTTCGACAACGTCGACAACGGCGGATCGCTCAAGTCCCCGATCCTCGCTGACCTCCTCACCAAGGAGTACTGGGAGGACCGCGTCCTGGGCTCGACGGCGAACGTCGGTGCGCCGAACGACCGCCTGTGGCTGGCGACGGGCAACAACCTGCGGACCGGCGGCGACATGGCCCGACGTGTCCTGTGGGTCCGGCTCGACCCGGACTGCCCCAACCCCGACCAGCGCGACAACTTCGCGATCGGCGACTTCAAGATCTGGGTACGCGAGCACTCCACCGAGATCCTCCAGGCGCTCCTGGTTCTCGCCGCCGGGTGGGCGCAGGCCGGGGCGCCGCGCCGCACGGTGAAGATGGGTGGCTACTCGGAGTGGACGTCGGCGGTGGCTGGCCTGCTCGACTGGTCCGGCATCCCCGGCTTCATGGCCAACCGGGATGAGACCGCGATCGAGCTGGACGAGGAAGCGGGGGAGTGGCACGCCTTCCTGGCGACCTGGTTCCGGATCTACGGCAGCACGCCGAAGGCGACCAAGGAGGTCCTGCAGCACAGCGATGTGAGCGAGGACATGCCGCTCAACAGCCGGAACGAGAAGCCGGTGCCCCGGCAGCTCGGGCAGTGGCTGAACGCCAGGATGGGCCGCTACTACGGCCCGTACCGGCTCGTACGGCACCAGGGGCCGCTTCGGGCCGGTGCCCTGTGGTCGGTGTCGAGCCTCGACGAGAAGGCATAACCGAACAGCGCTCAGACGATCGGGCGGGCGGTGCGTTTCGACGCAACCGCCCGCCCGTCTGTATGCCCAGAAAAGCCCCCTATGCCGGTCTGGGGCGTGGGAACAGCGCGGGAACCCGTGGGAACGCTCAGCGGTTACCACGCCCCACCTGACCTGCCGTTTTATGGCTCTGAGGGTCCGTGCGTGGGAAGCGTGGCAACGACCCCCAACTCTTCTGCGTACACGTACTTAAAGGCTGCTTTTCATTCCTACGCGCTAGGACTAGGGGGTCGTTCCCACGGTTACCACGAGAAGGATGTGATTCGAGTGAAAACAGCAGGTCAGAGGGGGCGTGGGAACCCGTGGGAAGTTCCCACGGGTTCCCACGCGGTTACCACGCACAGGCAGCCGGGTACGGTCCCGGCCCCCGTCGAAGCCGCCCCCGCTTTGGGTGGCTGCTCGGGTGCCGAGTTGTCGGTGCAGCGCGCTACGGTGCGATCCATGGACGATGTGAGCGCAGAGACCGAGGTGCCGGTGCTGCTCGGCTTCCTGGCTGGTGAGCCCATCGCCAAGGTCCACGAGGTCCGGGTGTGGTGCGCCCACTGCTGCTCGTGGCACATCCACGGAGTCGAGCCGTGGGCACGGCCCGGCACGAAGGCGCTGCGGCTCGCGCACTGCTTCGCGCCGGGCTCGCCGTACAAGGAGACGGGCTACTGCATCGAGGTCGCGTACGCACGGTACGAGGACGTGCGGCGCCAGATCCGCAGTGCAACGACAGGCCAGCAGCTCCTGCTCGCAGAGGGGCGGACGACCCCGAGCATCGAACGGATGAGGGCACAGTCCGCTCCGACCGATACTCGGGCGCGGCGGCCGGCACAACGGGCGTGAGTCACGGATGAGGCTAGGAAGGTAGTGCGTCAAGCGCGGCCTGCCACGGATAGGCGTCGAGATCGCCGTGACGGGGCCTGTGCGGGACGAACCCGCCTTCGCCGAGGAGAACCTTCACCCCGACCTCGCGCAGCGCCTGGATGCTGCGATTGATCGCTGGGTGGCGGCCCTGGGCGTCGTTCCAGTGAGGGAGCGCGACGAGCGGGGTCCCCATCCCGATGGCCTCGGTGATCAGTCCGAGGGCGAGGGTGTCGGAGATCCCGGCCGCCCACTTCACGGCGGTGTTGCTGGTGAGCGGCGCGACGAGCATCGCGTCGGCGGTCGGAAGGACGTCGGGCTGGCTGGGGAGCTTGTACTGCCAGCGCACCGGATGCCCGGTGAGTTCCTCCAGGTCCTCGATGCCGCGCTCGGTGTCCTCGCTCGTCCACCGGAATGCGGACGGGGTGAGGATCGCGCACACGTCCCAACCCGCTTTCTGCGCAGCGGAGATGGGGATGTGCAGACGGCGGGCGGGCGGTGCGGCGCAGGCGATTACGTAAAGGGTCTTGGTCACCCGGGCAGTCCACAGCGATTAGCAAGCGCCCGCAAGCGTCTCTCGGCGGTGCCGGTGCCCAGGAGACGCAGGTCCTCGACCAGGGCGCGGGTGCGGGGACGGCACTGCACTTCCTCGGGGGCAAGGCGCTCCGCCTCGAGGAGCGTGTCGACGGCGTCGGCGGTGAGCCCGGCCTGCTTCTCCCCGATCGCGCGGTCGGCGAGCAGATGCGCCCGCCGCTCCGGCGGCAGCGAGGAAAGCGCCGGCGCCGGGATGCCCGCGGCGACCGCGACCGCATCGGAGCCCTCGCTCAGCTGCACGTGCGCGGCCACCCGGTACAAGGACACGTTGGTCTTGTTGAACGAGGTCCACAGCCGGTCCTCGTCGGGGGCGACGTGCCGGGCGTGCTCGGCGGCCTCATTGAGGTGGTCGGGCACCCGGCGGGCGAGCGCCGCGCTGTTGCGGTCGTCCGACTCGGCGGCCGCGGCCTGCGCCATCGCCGCCTTGAGGTACAGCATCCCGAGCACGCTCAGCCCGTCCGGGCCGCGCCGCAGCAGCTCGCCGTGGAGCCGGTCGGCGGCCGCGGTGATGAAGGCGACCGCGTCGGCGGCCTGGCCGTCGTTGGTGAGCGCGTCGGCGAGATGTCGGGCGGCGGACGCCTGGATGACGGGGTCCTCGGAGCGCTCGGCGGCGGCGACGGCCCGGTGGCCGGCCAGTACGGCGGCAGGAGTGTCACCCCACTTGATAAGGGCGGCCTCGGTGAGTTCCAGGGAGAGCGACAGGAGCCGGAACGCCTGCAGTTGCTCGTCGCCGACGTGATGGCGTGCGGCCTGCGACGCGTCGACGAGTAACCGTGGGATCGCGGTTCCCAGTTGGGCGAAGTGTCCGGCCTGAAAGGCGCTGCGGCCGTGGACGAGCGCGCGGTCGAGCAGGGAGATCGGCACCGGTTCCTCGTCGAGGGTGCCGCCGGTCCCCGTGATCACGTCGTGCCGGTGCAACGCGGTGCGCACCGCGGCGAGTTCGCTCTGCCCGGCGCAGGCCACGGCCTGGTCGTCGAGGAGCCGCTCCAGCGTGATGCCGAACTTGGAGGCGGCGAGCAGCATCACCGACAATTGCGGATCGCGCTGGACGCGCCCGGCCTCCAGGTCTTCGACCCACCGCAGGCTCTTGCCCATCAGGGAGGCGAAGGTCGCCTGCGTCATCCGCCGGCGCGAGCGCCAGTATGAGACCCGCCTGCCGAACTGAATGCCATTCATGGTCATCTCCGACCGGAGCCACAACCCACAGGAATCCTGTGGCCTGCCTTCGGTCTACCGCATCTACGTTGCGGTTATGGCCAAGTCCAAGAAGCCGGTCACCCCATCGTGGGGCAGGCTCATCGACCCCGACGCGACGACGAGCGAGCAGCTGCGCGGCGCGACCGCCGCGGCGACCCTCCTCGTGCAGTGCGGCGGCGGCCGGGACGCGGTCGTCATCGCTCCGCTGCAGCGCGGCCTCGCGGTCCTCGACCACCTCGGCCTGCCCGTCGAGGACGGGTACTCGGTGCTCGCCGACCACCTCCGCCAGGAGCTGATCGTCCTCGTCGCGGGCGGCACCGCCCCCGAGCTGGAAACCACCCCGGGCGTACGCGTCCTCGACCACGGGCACTGGCTCTTGGTCCCCGCGCACGGTGGCGACGGCTCACTCGCCGCGGCCTGGCTCAGCCGACCCAAGAAGGCGGGCCCTTGCCACCGCTGGGTCGACGCCGACGAACAGCCCAGCCTCGGCCGCGTACCCGTGGCCATCAGCACCACCGATCTGCGCAGCGCGCTCGCCGCTGTCGACGCGGCGGCCGTGCCCACCTGAGCCCCGTCACCCGGAGCCTCCCCCCGTGGGCCCGGGAGACGGACCAGGGCCCCCGGCGCCTTCCACGGTCGCCGCCGGGGGCCCGAGAACACTCACGTAATATCTAGCTAGTTTTCCCGCATTTTCCCAGCTCAGAGAACCAAAGCCGACGCGTCTAGTAGACGAAAACGCCCGCTTTCCCGCTGGCGGAAAAGGCAGCAGGAAAGCGGGCGCGTTGGCCGTGAGGAGCTACGCGGCGTCGGATCCCTCGGCGGCAGGCTCGCCGGGGTCCTCGATCTTGAGGCGGCGGAAGTACGCGGCCAGCGCCTCCTCGACGATGGTCTGCGGGTTCTTGCCGGTGTCCTCGACGGCCTTGGTCAGCATGCGATCGAGCTCGGGCAGGATCCGGGTGCTGAGCGCCCTGCGGTCGGGTCCCTTCGGCCGCCCCCGGCGAAGCGCCGGCGTACGGGTCGGCGCGGCCTTCCGCTTGGGCGGCTCCGGCTCCTCCTGGTGCTCTTTCTCGCCTCCGGAGTCGCCAGCGTTCCCGCTTGCGGAATCGCTGGCGTCATTGCCACCGCCGCCCCAGGCGTCGGGGCTGTCCCAGTCGGGCTCCTTGGCGCCGCTGAGGTCGGCGGGGTCCTTCTCCTGGGTCCGGCGGATCTCCTCGTCGGACTCGGCGGCCTTGTCCAGGAACGACGGCATCAGAGCTTCTCCTTGAGGTCAGGGAGGGTGTGGTGCAGCACCTCGCGGTACGAGGAGACGAGCACCTTGGCCTCGCGGCCGGGCGCCGCGGTGATGGGCATGGAGCCGGTCCGGCAGACCTCGCGCACGGCGTAGTCGTTGAGGATCGTGGACAGCACCAGCTCGCCGAAGCGCTCCTGGAGCCGCCCCTCCCAGAGCTTGTGGACCTGGGTGAACTTCTTGCCGGTCGGCACGATGCTGCGCACGACGCCGGAGACCTGGAGGTTCTCGTTGAGACCGCCGGGCGCGGTGTAGTGCTCGATCGAGGTCATCGCCTCGCGGGCCCCGAGGTACCCGTCCTTCTTCAGGGTCGCGGGGATGAGGACCTTCTTCGTCGCGATCAGCGCGGAGCCGACGATCTTCCCGCCGGGGCGGGGCGGGGCGTCGATGAAGACGACGTCGACCAGCTCGCGCAGCCCCCACAGGGCCCGCTTCAGCCGGAACTCCATGCCGGTCGTCTGGTCCGTCTCGCGGTTGCCGAACTTCCGGACGGCGGGCAGGACCCAGGTGTTCGACGGCCAGTGCTTGCCCGCGCGTACCAGCGTCTCCTGGGCAATCACGGCAGGGTCGCGGGGGCGCTCGCCCTCCTCGACGTAGTAGATGTCGTTCACCGACTTCTTCGGGTCGGTGACGCCCATCTCGTCGGTGAGCGTCGCGCGCGGGTCTAGGTCGACGCCGGCGACTCGCAGGCCGTACTCGGCGGCCACGGCAATCAGGCCCGCCGTCAGGGACGTCTTCCCGACGCCCCCCTTCTCGCTGACCTCCGAGACGATGTCCGGATCTTCGGCCACAGGGTCCTCCTTCCTCCATCAGGTAAGCGGAAGCCTGCCGATTCCGCTGGCCCAAGCGCAAGCCAACCCGCAGACATTGCAGCCAGTAAAACCGCAAGCGAAAAAGCCAGCATTGCCGCCGCGATAGAGCGACATCTTATCTAGCTAGATAACCCGCAATTGCCCAGGTAGAAGGCTCGTTGATTTCAGCGGATGGCGCGCTTCACCGCGCTGCGGACGACGTCACCGGTCGTCACGACCTGCTCTTGCAGCAGGGCCTTCCGCAGTATCGAGTCGGCGTCCGGGCGAGGGGCGAGGGCGGCGACGAACATGTCGAGGACGGTCACCGCGCCGCGGCGCCGGGCCTCGCGCATGATGACCTCGGGCCCGTCCCCCCACAGGTCCTGCCACTCCAGGAGGGCCTTCACCGCGGGCTCGGACGTCCAGTAGCAGCCGCGCACGAGCTGCTCGGCCAGGGGGCCCGGGAGCTTCACGTACATCCGGGCCTTCAGCTTGGTCTCGTCGAACCGGCTCTGCCCGTAGTGGCGCGGCCCGGTGCCCACCGGCCTGCCCGCCACGCTGATGTGCTCGTGCGGCACCGGCTCGAACGGGCCGGACATCTTCCGGCGCTTCAGCTCCGCCCGGACCGCCTTCGAGACGACCAGCTCCTTGGTGCCGGCCAGCTTGCCCTTCGCCCGCATCTGCGCGAACTCCACCCGGATCAGCTGGCGCACCTCGCGTGCGGCCCTGCCCCGCAGGTACTTCAGGCCCATGTCCTCGCGCTGCTTCTTGAGCCACTTCTTCTCGGCCGCGGCCCCGGCCTCGACCACCTCGTTCAGAGCGGTGAGGTCCTCGGGCTCCAGCGCAATGACGAAGGGCGTGTGCGACATGGCGCGGAGTCTAGCTAGATATCCCGCCCTCCGGGATGCACCCGGAGAGCATTCCCACGTACGGGCGGCATTCCTTCCCGCCGTCAATTTCGCTAGCATTCTCGCAAGCGAAAAAGCGTTCAAGCTAGCTAGATTTCCCGCCCATAAACGCGCAGGTCAACCCATGTTTTTGGGTTGTTGCAGGAGTCTAGAAGTGCCCCTATCTTCGAGCCAAGCAAGCCGCGCCAAGGAGGCCGCAGTGTCGTACGTTCCCGCGCTCCCCGACGTCACCCGCTACACCTGGTGGGGCGACGTCCCCGAGGGCCTGTCCACCAAGACCGACCTCGACCGGCGGGGCCTGAAGCCCGGCTCCGACCCGGTGGGCCAGGTCCTCTACCACGGCAACTGCTACGCCCCGCTGTACGAGGACACCAAGGCGGTGCCGAAGCGGACCTGCTCCCCCGCACAGCGCGCCGTCCTCGACCGCGCCCGCACCCTGCAGCACGAGTGCCGCCGCTGCGGCGTACGCCGCCGCTACCCGCTCGGCCGGGGCCGCTGGTGTGAACCGTGCGGGCACGCCGTCGCTCTGTTCGCCGTCCACGCGAGGGCCCAGGAGCGCGCCCGGCAGCTCCTCGCCGACGAGGACGCCGTGCTCCTGGTCGTCGCCGCCGACCCGGCCGCGGCCGCCGAGGCGGGGCCGGCCACCGTCGCCGTCCTCGGGGTCCGGGATCAACGCGTCCTCTACGCCGCCGAGGCCGGACAGGACGCCAGCGCGCAGCGCGCCGTGGTGCTCAACCGCCTCGACACGCTCCTCGTGGCGAAGACCGTGGTGCACGAGAGCCACGAGGCCCCGGCCACCCGCTACCCCTCCCGGCTGCTGCAGACCAGCGCCGCGCAGCACCTCCTCACCGCCGAGACGGGCGAGGCCCACCCGTGGGTGACGGGTCGCTCCCGCGCGGGCAAAGTCGTCGGCACCCTCTGGGCGGAGTGGTTCGCCTGGACCAGCCACCCGAGCTCGCACTACCCGGGGACTCCCTGGGAGCGCACGGGCATCGAACTGCCCTGGAGCCGGACCGCGGCCGCCGAGACCGACGCCCGCAGCCTCGCCACCCTCCTGCAGCAGATCGCCGACGGCAGCACCCCCGTCTGGCCCGGCGCGCTTTGGGTGGCAGATCAGAAGGGCGAGCCGGACCTCAGCGACACCCGCGTGCGCAAGGCCGCCGAAGCGATGGTGATCGCATGAGCCAGATCCGCCTGATGGACTCCGACGACGGCAAGGCCCAGCGCACGGCGGCCGCCGTCCAGCGAGCCCTGGAAGCATCGCCCGAACTCGTCGTCGGCAACGTGTCGCCGGTGCCCAACAAGCGAGGCCCCGGGATGCGGGTCTTCATGGAGGTCCTGCTCCTTGAAGCCCCGGACGGGGTGCAGGGCGAAGAGGACCAGGAGGTCACCCTCGAACGCACCGACCGCCGCCTGCGAGGCAGCCGCCGCAAGGCCCTGCCCCGATAGCTGCCAGCCGAGGCGCCAGCATTACCGCAAGCCGGAATGCTGGCGCCTTCGCGCGTCCTGCAGCTCCCGCTCCAACCAGGCACCGTGCTCCTCGGCCCACCGCACCCACTCCTCGACCAGCGCCGCGAAGGACTCGGCAGCGGTCGGCGGCTCGGCAACGGGGAGGGAGGAGGACTTCATCTCGTACGTCATGCCGCGCACCGTGACCTGCCCGGCGCCCTACCGTCCCCCGGTGGTGCTGAGACGACCACTCACGCGCACGCGTAGGACGGTCTCACCAGTTCCACGAACGTCTCTTTGCCCAGGTGACAGATGCGGCGACCGGTCTCACCGCGATACCTGTGATCCCGGCGCCCGCGACCGCGAGCACCGGCACGGACAGGAAGTGGTCATGAACGTGGGCAAGGCAGCGCCGGGAGTCGAAGAACGAGCAGACCAGGCAGCGGAAGCGGCATGCAACCTCGCCGATGCGGTCACCCCCGACGCATGGAGTCCGGACGCAGTCGAGGACGCCCTCGCAGCGATCGAGGCCCTGACGGACGCCCTCGGACAGATCAGCCCCACTGCGGCCCGCATCCTCGCCGCCGTCCCCACCGCGACGGCCGAACTGCGCCACCACCTCCTCGAGGAGAACGACCAGCCCGCTCCGGCCGCTGCAGTGCCCGCTCCCCGGCGGGCCCGGCGGCGAGGGCTCGGCCACGGCTGGCAGGGACTCCGAATCCCCCGGTAGCCGGAAGGACCCCAGCTTGCACCGCCGGATTTTGGGAGTTTTGGGAGCCCTCTACGCGCGCGCACGCGATGGGAGCGGTCCAGAAAGTCCAGAAACCACGGCGCCCCGACCGCCGGGCAGACGGTCGGGGCGCAGGGGAGGCGATGCTCAGGCCGCAGGCGCCGCCGACTCGACCCGGCCCGCGTACACCCCGTGGGCCTTGCGGCGGGCCGGGGTGACGGCCCCGGACTGCGGCGATGCCTGGTCGAGCATCAGCCGGTGCACCGACAGCGGAGCGGTCACCCGCAGCGAGTGCCCCTGGCCCCGGCGGACCAGCGGCGCGTCGCTCAGCGCAGCCCGGATCTCCTCGGCGGAACTGTGCTGCAGCAGCTCGCCGATCAGGCCCGGCATGTCGATGGCCACGACCGGATCGGAGTCGGCCACCGGCTCCTGGTCCTCGACGTCGGCGGGCTCGGCGTCCTCCAGGAGCTCGTCGACGACGTCGCGCGCGCCCGCCAGATCGAGGACCCGGCGGATCGTCTTCGGGTCGACGCGGTGTTCCCGGGCGAGCGCCTTCACCGCCGTGCCCTCCTCGGTGTACGCCTTCACCACCGCGGCGACGGCGGCCTCGCTGAGCGCGGACGGGCGACCGAGCGTCTTGCCGGACGCCTCGGCGGCAGCCACGCCCTCCTTCGTGTTCTCGCTGATCATGTCCCGCTGGAACTCCAGGACCCCGGCGAGCATCGTCACGAACAGCTTCGTCTGGGGATCGTCCGCCGCCAGGTCGAAGCCCGACCACGCGCCCGTCGCGATCCGCAGGTGCAGCCCGCGCCGCTGCAGGACCTCCCGGATCTGGATGACGTCCTTCGTCGAACGGAACAGCCGGGCGGCGTCCGCGATCCTCACCGTGTCGCCGACCGCCGACTCGTCGAGCAGCTCCCGGAACCCCGCCCGGCGCACCGCGTACACCCGCGACGACGTCGCCGGGTCCTCGTACTTCGGCGCGCCGGCCTTCAGCAGCTCGGCGAGCGCGTGAAGCTGACGGGCATTGGTCTGCTTGTCCGTCGAGTGCCGCAGGTACAGGCGGTCAGCCACGGCCGCTGTCCTCCGGCAGGTCGGAGTGCTCGGACTGCCAGGCGCGGGCCAGGAGCAGGGCCTGGCGCGCCTCGGTGACGATCCCGTCGCGGTCCTCGGCGGTGTCGTCGGCGCGCTGCAGCTCGACACCGCCGTCGTGCTCGTTGGCGCTCTGCAGGTAGCGGGCCTGCCGGGTGAGGAACGCCGCGGCCTCCTCGAGGAAGGCGCCGCCCGTCGCCGCCATCGCCTCGGCGGCGGTACGGATCTCGGCGACCTCGCCCCGGACCCGCTCAAGGCGGGCGGCGTAGCGGGCGCGGTCGGCCTCGGTGTAAGGGATCTCGTTGTTGTGCCAGTCCACGCGCTTGAGCAGGGCCATGGCCTATGCCTCCTCGTCGGCGGAGACCTGCACGGCCTCGGCGAGCTGGGTGACGCGGTCGGCGGAGTGTGCGATCCGCCCGGCCTCGACCCGCAGCGACTCGGCGGCCTCGTCGCCGCGCTCCAGCCACTTCGGGGCGGTCTCCTCCAGGAGGAGCGCGATGTTCTTCAGCACGGACGACAAGTCCTTGAGGCCCTCGCGCAGGTTGCCGTCGTCGATCCGGTCCTCGGCGCGGGGGAGAGTGTCGTGCGGCGGAAGGTTCCGGCGGACAGCGGCGGCGGCCTGGACGTCCTCGGAGCCCTCGGCGGGCACGTACACCGTGCCGAGCTCCAGGCCCGGCGTCATGTGCGCGGCCTCGGTGCCGATCCCCGAGACCATGCCGACCAGACGCGGCGTCACGGTGTAGACCTGGTCGCGCTCGCCGGGGTCGGCGCGCACGTACTCGTCGAGCTTGAGTGCCATCTCCGGCGGGAGCTGAGCGAGCAGAGCGGCCAGGGCGCCGACGCTGTCGAGCATCGGGTGCGCCGCGATCGTGGCGGCGAGCTGATTCTCCTGCTCGGGGGTGGGCGTCGACTCCGGGGCGGATGACATGGGTGTCCCCTCGATAGGCCGGGCCGGGGCGGCATCCGGCGGTCGATGAACACCCTAGGGAGGGAAAAAGGGGAGGCGCAAGTACGGAATGGAATCCATTGGATCGCAACCCCGGATTGCGCCCGTTTTCACCCGTTCGGGGGATTCGGCCCAATGGAACGCGACGGGGAGGGACAATCGACCGTTTTCCCCTCCCTGGTGGATTGGATCGAGGAACACTTCGTGGAACCCCGTTGAACCTCCCGGCGCACATCGGGGCGGAAGAACCAGGATGAACAGGGGCAATCGTGCGGCCGGTGCGGTCTGCCCCGCGCCCGCCGCGCAGGCCGCTGACCTGCGAAAGGAACACTTCGTGGAACCGTCCTACGCGCGCGCGTGTCACGAGGGGTTCCACGGACCGCCTCCCGCCGGGCGGACTTGAGGAGCAAGTTGCTGGCTCACCGCGCGGGAGCGGCAGGACTGTCCGCCCCGGGCGCACGGCGGATCGGGCGAGGGTCGACGGACCCGAACCGAGGAGATCCCGATGATGAACGTGCCCGTCGAGAGCAACCCTGCCGAGGAGCTGGCCGACCTCCTGGAGGCGTTGCTGTCCACCACTGAGCGTGAGGGCGTCGTGCACATCAGCGTGACCATGACGCGCGGGGACATGACGCTGAGCGAAGCATGGGAGGACATCCGGCGCCGCGAGGACCTTCAGCGCCGCTACGGCCTTCGCGGTCTGCTCAGGCGCTGGATCGCAGGCGCCAGGTGATCGAAGTTGTCTGAGAGGGATTCTCCGGCCGATCTTCGCTCCCGTACGCCCCCAGGAGGGCCTTCACGGCGGCCGCGGCCGGGGTGGACGCTGGGGAAATGGCCCGGCGCTGGCGTCACCGTCACTGTGTCGTCTGCGGCAAGCCCCTGCCGAAGAAGGGCTCGCCGCAGCGGAAGTACTGCGACGGCGGGTGCAAGGCGGCCGCGTACCGGGACCGCTGCAAGGCCCGGCAGATCTTCGGCACGGCGATGTACGCCTACAACCTCCGGGACGCGGGGAACCTCCTCGACTCGGCGCCGTACTTCTGCTCGTACTGCGCGAAGCTCCTGCTGCCGGGCATCCGCCGGCGGGCCGACGCGGCGTACTGCTCGGGGAAGTGCCGCACGCGCGCCTGGAGGGCCCGTGAAGCCGCGCGGGCGGAGCTGGCGACCGTGACGGCCAGCCGTCACCCAGACGGCCCAGAAACGGCCCTGTGACGCTTCCACGTCACTCCTCGGGCGTCACGGTGCCCCCGGGGGCCTCACAGGCCCGCACAGCGGCGCCCCGCGCCCGCCGCAAAGGCGACGCTGGCGACCTTCCCGGCCGTCGACTCCGTGCACACAACGGCTGAGGGAAGTAGTCGGCGTACCGAGAGCTCCTCGACGACCCCCTTGTCTCGCAGGTCAGAGGGCCTGTCGAGGTGTCCGCGGCGGGCATGAGCGATGCGACCCGGGGCGCGACCCGGAGTGCGACCGAGGGCGCGATCCGGACTGCGACCTAGGGCGCGACCTCCTATCGGCCCATGCTCGGTCCTCCCCGGGACTGGGAGGGAGGGTCGTACTGGTAGGGCTCGGGGCTGTAGCTGTTACGCGCCCGCTCCGCCGCACGGGCCTGCTGCTCCCGGGCGAGCGCGATACGGCCGGCGCTCTCCTGCTCATGCAGCTTCGGGAACTTCTCGGCGATCACCGCGCGCTGCTGCTTCTCGGCGCTCGCGTCGGCCGCGGCGCTGCGGAACGAGTCCGCCTCCCGCCTTTGGGTGGCTGCGTTCTTCTGCAACGAGCCGATCCGCTGACCGTTACGGACGTCGATGCTGTGCCCGTGCGCGGCGGCGACCTTGCGCATCTCCGTGAACTCCGCGGACACCGCCTCGACGTCGCCGGGCACCGGCTTGTTGGCCTTCACGGCCTCGGCGAACCGGCTGGTCCGCAGGAGGTCCCACGCCTCCTTGAGGGTCTCGCGGGCCGCCACGCTGGCCCGGCTCTGCTCCTGCCACGCCGCAGCCCGCTGGGCGGTGACGGTGTCGGAGAGCTTCTTC
Organism: Streptomyces sp. UF-297; assembly: GCF_058245575.1. NCBI lineage: Bacteria > Bacillati > Actinomycetota > Actinomycetes > Kitasatosporales > Streptomycetaceae > Streptomyces > Streptomyces sp. UF-297. The sequence goes on from NZ_JBSIBZ010000098.1 coordinate 25,667, forward strand.
GTCCCTGCGCGGGTGTTGCCGCTCATCCACAGGCCGACGGTCGACTTCTGATCGGTCTTGCGGATCTCAGCGAGCCACTTCGTCCGCTCCTCGGCGGTCCGCTTTTGCGTGGCCGCGATGTCCAGCTCGGTGTGCACCGTGGTGAGCAGCTTCTCCGCCTGATCGAGGAGCCCGCCGACCTCGGCCGCCCACTGCCTGCCCGGGGTGGTGTCCTCGGCTGCGGCCTGCTCGATGCGCTCGACGAGCTTGTTCAGCTTCTCCTCGGTCTGCTCGGCGAGCTCGTCCTGAGCCGTAGCGACCTTGAGCTTCCGGTCGATCGTCCGGTTGAGCTCGCGGTCGGTGAGCATCCCGTACGGGCGCTCCGTCCACGATTCGACCTGGCGTTCCTCCTGCTCCTCCCGGATCCGCTGCAGCCGCTCCATGTGCTCCTCGGTGAGCTGCGGCTCCTCCTCGCGCAGGGCCTCGCTCTGCGCCTGGTCGGCGGGGGAGGGACGCCGGATCGTGGTGGACTTCGCCCGCGCGGCCGCCGCCATCCTCGACTGCCGCAGCCTGCGGTCCGCCTCCGCCTGAGCCTCCTCGGCGGCCAGGTCGCGCTGCTTGGGCAGCGGAGCCGGGGCCGGCGGATCGGGCAGCAGGTGAGACACCATGCTGTCCGGCTTCGACTGCTTGAGGAACCGGGCGAAGGCGTCGATCGAGCGCTCCAGGAGCTCCTTCTCGCTGCGCGCGTCGCCGAGCCGGACGCGGGTCTCCTCGTCCTCGAGGACCGCCAGCGGCAGCCAGATGTGGTTCTGCTGCCGGGCCCGGGTGATGCCGGGGTACGTGGCGAACGCGTTCGCACCGTGCCCGTACATGAGCGAGGTGTTCGTCGTCAGACCTTGGCTCGCCGCGACGGTCATGGCATACCCGAGCGACAGCGCGCCTTTGGACACCTTGTCGGCCTTCACCCATCCCGACTCGTAGCGGAAGCCGTCCTCGGCGGCGGCGTCCTTGACCCGCCAGGTGATCTCGACGCTGTGGTCCGGGCGTATCGCGGTGACCACCGCCCGGTAGCCGTTGAGCATGTCCGGGCCCTCGCCGCGCCTGCTGCGGTAGTCGTTCTCCCGCACCCGCACGACGTCGCCCACCGCGAGCGTGAGGGTGTCGCCGCCCGCGAGCGCGTACGTGTACTCGTCGCCGAGTTCGCCGGCGACCCGGCGGATCTGCTGCGCACCGAGGTTGAGGGCGTTCACATCGGTGTTCTTCGCGGCGAGCACCACCATGTTCGCGATCAGGTCGTGCGGGTCGGTCCACTCCTGCAGCCGCAGTTCGTCCCACGCCATCAGGATCTGGGAGCGGGCGTCCTCGGCGGTCTCGGCGGCGTGCACCCGGCCGCCCTCGGCGAGCATCTGCAGGGCGCGCTGGTGGTCCCCGGTGCGCCAGACCTCCAGCGCGGCGCGCTCGGCGGCGTCCTCCTGGCGGCGGTTCTCGGTGAGCGTCAGCCCGTGCACGAGCTTGTGAACCTCACGGAACCAGCCGCCGGGCCCGACCGCCTGCAGCTGCAGGTGGTCGCCGATCGCCACCACCTTCGTGCCGGTACGCGCGGCCTCCGTCATCAACACGGCCGCGGCCCGGTCGTCCACCATCGCCGCCTCGTCGACGACCAGGACGTCGACGCCGCGCAGCCCGTTGCCGTCCTCGATCTGCTGCAGCCAGGACGCCACGGTGCGCGCCGGGATGCCGGACGCGTCGGTGAGGTTCTTCGCGGCGGCCGCGGCGAGCGTCGCCCCGGCGTACGTGGTGCCGGTGGCATCCCAGGCGATCCGGCACGCCTCCATCAGCGTCGACTTGCCCGCCCCGGCGACGCCGACCAGGGCGTCGATGCCGTGCCCCTCGGTCAGGATCCGGGTCACCGCCGCGCGCTGCTCGGCGGACAACTCGAACCCGGCCGCCACCTCGAAGACGCTGATGGCGGCCTGCGCCTGGTGCTCGGTGAGCTGCACCGAGCGGGAGTCGAGCCGGTCGACGGCTTCCTGGGTGACCAGGTCCTCGGCGTCGAGGATGTCCTGGGTGGTGTACCGGCTGTTCGACGTCATCAGCGTGGCGCCGACCGGCGGTACGTACACCGCGTAGCCCTCGACCTTGAGGACCTCGTCGCACAGCCTCTCCAGTACGTCCGGCTCGCCGCCGATGCCGTACTCCAGGCTGTTGGCGACGGCCGCCAGGAGCTGCGCGCGGGTGAACAGCTTGTCGTTCGCGGTGAGCCCGGTCTTGGGGTCGAACACGACGGCCGCGATGTCGCTCGGCGGCGGGATGCGCGGGCCGCCGCCGGGCCCGTCGAGGCCCGCGCCGCCGTCCGGGCCGGGGTGTCCGGGCGCGGCCGCGGCGACCATCGCGTCGACGTCGCCGACCATCTCCTCGGCGCGCGTGCGCCAGCTCGTACGCATCTCGGTGGCGTCCACGTCGAGCTTCTCGCGCTTGGTCTGCGCGCTGACGGTCTTCTTCTCCGTGAGCGACGCGTCCGCGCCGGCCTTCGCGTCGACGAGCGCCGCGCGCCGCGAGAATCCGTCCCGCACCTGCTCCGGAATCCCGGTGATCTCCCATGCGCCGGTCCGCTCGTTGCGCTCGCGCCGTACGCCGAAGCGTTCGTACGTCAGCGCGCGCACGCGGGCCTTGAAGACCGCGTCGAGCGCGGACGCGTGCCGGTACAGGTCGAGGCCGCGGTTGCCGATCGAGCGCCACTGGCCGTCTTCGCAGAGCGCCATGTTGGCGACGGTGACGTGGATGTGCAGGTGCGGGTCGCCGGGCTCTCCGGCGCGGATCGGGCGGGCGCTTTGGTGCTCGACCGACCAAGCGAGCAGACCGCCGGTCGCCACGCGTATGGGCTCGCCGTCCTTGCTGCTGATCGCGTAGCCGACCCACTTCTCCATCTGCCGGAAGGTGTCGGCCTTGGCCTGGTGGACGATGGCGCGGTACTCCTGCTCGCTGAGCGAGTCCATCAGCCCTTGCAGCACGGAGTCGGACTTCGGGAGGTCGAGGACGACGTCCCAACCCCGCTGGCGGCTGTCGGTGCGCAGGTCCTTGTGCTCCCACGCACTCGCCAGTTCGTCGGCGCCGTAGATGTCGTCGAGGGAAAGGCCGGCCGCTCGCGTCAGCTTGTGGAGGGTGCCGACCTGCAGCCGGGCGCGCTCTCCGTCCGTGGCCACCTTGCGCTGCTGCGCCTCGAATACCCGGAGCTGCTTCGGCTTTCCGTCGAAGAGTTCGGCCACCGAGATGCCCTTCTCCGCGGCGGCCTTCACGATCGCCTCGACCGCCCGCGCCAAGGTGAGCTGAGCCTTCTCGTGGGTGCGGATCGAGGTGGTCCCCTTGATGAGCCGGGCACCCGTTCGCGGGTCGCAGCCGTTCATGATGAGGCGGGCCGTGGCCTTGCCGTCCTCGTCCAGGACGGCGCCCTCGACGAGTCCGAGCGTGGCCAGTCCGCTGCCCATCCAGACGAGTTCGGCGCCGCCTTCGGGTCGCAGACGGTAATCGACGATGCGGTCCTTGCCGTCGTCGAGGACGACGGTGTTCGCGCCGTCCTCCATCACGACGGCGCACCCGGCCTGCTGCTTGAGCCGGTACTCGACCTGCTCGTCCGCCACGATCTTCGTCACCCAGGCCACGGCCGTGCTCCCCCGTACGACGCGCCGCACGCGTCTTGCGTTTTGTGGCCTTTACCCGGCTATGCCGTGGTTCCCCGACAGGGGAACCGCGTTGGTCCTTACCCTGCTTTTGATCTTGAACCGTAGTAGGTGGGGAATCGGTGCAGGTGACAGGCCAGCGAGCAGACGACCTTCGGTACGTCACTCAATCACCTGGAGAGATCACCTGTCACTGAGGTAATCCTCACTGGCCTCTGGTCGAGGTTCCGGACGATCGACCGGAACCTCGACCGCCCGGATCGCGGGCGGCCGGTGAATCCGGGCGGCAGTCACCAACGGTGATCAAGGCCAAAGGGACGCCCCGGCCTTTGGCTGGCTATTCCGCTGGCGAAAACGCCCGCAGGAATTCGAGTCGGGGACCGTGAGGGGACGGTGTTGGGGACCGTCCCGTTGCTGGCATTTCCGCCAGCGGGAACGACCCCGGGAATGCTGCCGGGATGGCGGGCGGATTGGTCGGCCGCCCGGCGCCGGCCTCTACACTCCGAGCACGACGAGACCCCCGGCACTATGACTGCCGGGGGTCTCGTTGTGCGGGTGGGTCGTGAGGGTCAGGGCCCGGCGATGAGCCAGAGGATCAGCGCGGCGTCCAGGTCCTGGCTGTAGCGGTAGACGATGGTGATTCCGCGGCCGCCGGTCTGCTCGGGGAGCAGGTCGATGGCGTAGGACTCGGATTGGGGATCGGCGTCCGGCAGTCCGCGGGCGTGGTCGGGGGTGGGGTCTTCCTCGAGGGAGGCCCGCACCGACATGACGGCCGTGCGCTCGCTGACGCTGAGGTCGGTCCGCAGGATCTTGTCGGCGGCGTCGCTGTAGAACGCGTGGCTCAAGCGCCTGCCTCGCTCATCTTCCGGCGGAGTTCGGCGGTGACGTCGTCGGTGCTGCGCATGAGCGCGGCCATGGCCTGCGGGTCGCACCGCAGTATCACCCGGTGCCGGTATGCCTGGGTGATCTCACGGACGCGGGTGAGGTCGTCCAGGTCGGCGTCCGCCAGCTCCGTCTCGAAGGCTTCGAGGTCGCCCGGGATCCCCCAGACACGCAGTGCGGCGCGCAGTTCGGCGAGCGTGCGCATCGGCGGCACGACGTCGTGGTGTTCGGGTTGTGCGGTCACTGGCCCTCCTTGGGTCGGTGGTACGAGTGTCCTACTCGCCACGGCTGGCCGTCACCGGTCTCCGAGGAGCTGCGCGACCATCGGCCCGGCGGCTTCGTTGACCCGGCGCGCGATCTCGTTGACGACCTGCTTGGCCTCCTCGACCAGGGCGCGGCCCTCGGTGTGCTGCGGGGCGGGCAGGTCCCAGCCGGTGGTGGGGATCAGGATGTTCGAGACGGTGAGGACGGCGGGGCGGTCCCCCTTGATCTCGGGCTCGTAGGCGTGGCGGTACTTGTCGTCGCGGGCCGCGATGTCGTACTGGGTCGTCCAGTCCTGCCAGGGGTAGCGGGGGCGCCGGTCGGCGGGGAGGTCTCCGTGCCACAGCGGGACCGACACCTTGAGGAGCAGGTCGCCGTTCTCCGTGAAGGCGGTGGTCACCGACTGCAGGTCGGGGCGCAGGTTCACGTACCCGATGAGGATCGGGGGCGTGGCGACCTCCCAGGCTGCGGCGGCGAACTCGTCGGCACTCAGCGGGTCGCCGGGGGTCTCGTACTCGTGGAACTTGGCGGGGCGGTCGGCGATGTAGGCGCCGTACCTGCTGTAGCCGTTGCTCGCGCGCGCTCGGTCGGCGGTCTCGTCGACGGAGACGAGGGTGGTGGGTGTCCAGTCGGTCATCGGTTCGGTTCCTCTCCGGAACGGTGCGGGGCCGCCGTGGTGGCGGCCCCGGAGTTCATCTTGTCGTGCGGGTGAGACAGTCCGGGCCGGTTTGAGCCGCTACGCCCGGCCGGGCTCGCGGGCGGTCTGGTCGAGGATGTCGGCGTGGTCGAACGCCAGCGACGGCAGGCTGGAGGCGGGCCACCAGCGGGCGGTGCGGGCGTCGTCCCCGGCGACGATCGGGGTGTCGGCGGGAACGACCGCGAGGTAGGCCGTGGTGACGTACCGGCCGCGCGGGTCCCGGTCGGGCCGGTCGAAGACGCCGATCTCCCGCAGGTCCTCGGCGAGGACCTGCACGCCCGTCTCCTCGGCCAGCTCCCGGGCCGCCGCCGCGCGGCTCGTCTCGCCCCGGTCTACGTGGCCCCCAGGCAGCGCCCACGCGCCCTCGTGGGGCGGCCAGCCGCGTTCGATGAGCAGCACGTCGCCGTCCGGCGTCATGGCGACCACGTCGGCGGTGTAGCTGATGGCCTCCGGCTCGGGCTCGGTCCGGTTGTGGACTCCGGCGGGCAGTAGGTCCTGGTCGACGTCGCGGTGCTCGATGGTGGCCTCCTCGCCGACGCCGAGCAGCAGCTCGTGCGACAGGCGGGCCAGGCCGACACTGCGGTGCCGGCCGCCGGTGCAGCCCCACGCCATCGTGACGTCGGCGCCGGTGTCCTCGGCGAGGCCGCGGGCGGTGGCGACCGCGTTGAACGCGAGCCGCTCGGCGCCCCGGGTGTCCCGGACGTGGTCGTAGACCGCCTGGTCGAGGCCGGTGAGCGTCTTGAGCGTGGGGTCGTTGAACGGGTTGCGGAGCAGTGCGCGCAGGTCGTAGGTGAGATCGGCGGTGGGCGGTTCTCCGTGGCCGTAGCCGAACGAGATGATCCGGATGGTCATGTCAGCTGTCCTCGAAGCGGTCGCGGGCGCACAGGGCGCACAGGGTCATCAGTTCGTGGCGCTCGTCGTCGGGGTCGAGGGCCTTGGTGAACGGGTCCTCCATGACCTCGACGTCGTCCTTCTGCTGTCCGCACACCTGGCAGGTCTTCACCAGCGCCTCGCGGACTCGGTGGATGGCCAGGCCCGCGCTGTCGCCGATGAAGCCCGCAGTCTCGTCGAGGTGGTCGGCGAGGTCCTCGGCGCCGGTCTCGCGCAGTCGGTCGGCGATGTCGCTGACCAGATCGGCGAAGAGCCGCAGGGCGGTGTGGTCGCGGTTGGTGTCGTCGAACAGGGCCGCGAGTGCCTGGTCCTGGTCGCTGCGCCCAGCGGTGTCTCCGAGGGCGATCTCGCGCAGCTTGTGCACGCCGAGCGTGATGGTGGCCAGGGCGAGGGTCGCGTCGTCGAGCAGCGGGTTGGTGTTCACCGTCAGCGGGTCCTTCCGGTCAGAGGGCGGCGATCAGGAGCGCGGCGATGCCCAGGAACAGGTGGTGGAAGCTCTGGTCGAGTGCGTACGCGCCGGTTCCCAGGTGGGTGGGGTGGCCGTTGTCGTCGGTGACCTTGGAGCCGAGGGCGTAGAACTCGGCCTTGCCGGTGAGCTGCGCGAGGCGGGCGAGCGTGGTGCGGCGGTCCGCCCACCAGTGGCTGGCGGCGTCGATGCCAAGGCCGGCCGCGATGCCCAGCACCGTGACGGGCAGGTCGAGGACCAGGACGACCGCGGTTAAGGCGATGCCCTTGCTGATCGTCAGTCCGAGGACGTGGCGCGCGTCGGCGAGTCGGCCCGTCCAGCCGGGGCGTCCCTTGGCCTGCGCCTGGTGGGAAGTCTGGACCCAGTGGTCGCCGACCGAGTGCGCGACGTACAGCGCGATGAAGGCGGCGGCGAAGACTGCGGCGTTGGTCATGGGCGGTGGGCTCCTTCGTCAGGTGCTGCAGGGGTGGGGTCGGTCAGTAGCGGGAGGGGCGGACTTCCCAACCGCCCTCGTCGTCGGGGCGGATCTCGAGGCCCGGGGCGGTGATCGAGCCGGGTCCGGCGTGCACGGCGCCGGGGTACAGGGCGCTGAGTTCGCCCAGGAGTGCGGCGATCTGCTCGGCGATCTCCTGGGCGCGGGCCTTCTCGTCGCCGCTCGGCATAGTCTGTCGCATCTCATCCGCCTTAATCGCTGTCGTTTCCGCTGGCTTTTTCGCTTGCAGTAATTCCATGATGCAGACTCAGAGTCTGCATGTCTAGCGTTTCGCAGACTCTGAGTCTGCGTTTTTGCTGCGGTGCTGGTCAGAGCCGCACGGCCGCCGTCGTGGCAAGCGTGGGAACGGCGGCGCCCCTCTTAGGGGGGAGGGGTAAAAAGGACGGGCGCGTCCGCGCCCGGCACCCCCGGGTGCGGGCCCCTGCGGAGCGCGCGTTCACCGTCACCGCCCGCTCGGCCGCAAGCGGCCTCCCGTGCGGCGCCGGGCGCGCTCCGCGGCCTGCCGCACGTCACGCGCCCCTTCGGACGTACGGAGCCCCGCTGAGCGCTGCGGCTCGGCGGGGCTCCTTGATGCCACCCAAAGCGGGGGGCGGGCGTCGCGGGCTGCGCTGGTCGGCCGGGTGCGGGTCAGACCTGGGCGGGCTCCTCGGCGGCGACCTCGTCGGGCTCCTGGTCCTCGTCGGCGTCGGTCTCGTACGTCGCGCCGTCGCGGTCGAGGCCCTCGGCGACCCGGGCGGCTTCGAGGTAGCGGGCCGCCTCCTCCTCGTCGATCCGCAGGTTCAGCCGCCCGAAGACGAGGGCGATGAGGTCGTCCGGCTCGACGTGGTGGGGCAGGGGCTGGCGGAGGATCCAGTTGGTGTGGCGCTCGTGGACGAGGTGCCGCGCGGCCCTCATCAGCTCGGCGTGCCGCCGCTTGGTGCGCATGGCCTTGAACATGGTCAGCTCTCCCGGATTCCGTCGCGGCTGTTGCGGGCCTGGTCGAAGAGGGCGGCGGCCTCGTCCTGCAGGACGATGACCGGCTTGCCGGAGGTCCACGGGTCGTCGTCCTCCTGGCGGCGCTGGCCGGTGAGGAAGTCGAGCAGCACCCACAGGCGCTCGCCGTCGCTGCCGAACTCGGGGGCAGCGATGGTCAGGTAGACCGCGCCCGCGACGTCGCCGAACGCGTCCTTGCTGATGACCGGCCACATGGTGAGCAGGTCGCGGACGTCGAGCGTGCCGCCGAATCCGGTGTACGGCTCTCCGTCGCGGGTCGTGACGGTGATCTGCTCGTCGCGGGTGTTCGTCGCCGGGTCGTGCACGGTGACGTCCAGGCCGAACACGCGGGCGGCGTCCAGGAGCCGGTAGTACAGGGCGCGGTCGGTGACGAAGCCCTCGACCGCGGCGCGCTGCTCCCACCACATGCCGTCCGCGCCGGTGCCGGACTCGCCGGGCTGCGAGCCCACGGTGAGGAATCCGGCCCGGTTGAGGGCGGCGAGCGTGGGGACCAGGTGCGCGGTCTCCTCGTCGGGGCCGTAGTTGGGCTGGTAGCCGGGCCAGGAGGCGAGGGCGCCCTCCAGCCACAGCGCCATCAGCTCGCCGAGATCGGCGACGGTCTTCGCGGACCTCCAGGCCCGCCGGTCGGCCAGGCTCATCCAGGGAAGTCGCATGTCAGGCCGCCTTCACGATCATGCTGTCGGGGCAGCCGCCGTTCGCCTGCTTGTGGCTGTTGCAGGCCGGGCAGTCCTCGTTCCACTTCAGGCCCTTGTGCGCCTCCCGC
>NZ_JBSIBZ010000099.1:0-34423 GCF_058245575.1 Streptomyces sp. UF-297
CGCTTACGCGGCACACGCACGGACGCCCCAAAGGGCGTCCAGCTCACGCAAGCGTGAGCATGTCGAGCACAGCTCGACAGCCGAGTTCATCCAGCGAAGCATGGATGAACAGCCCTAGCAGCCGCGAAGCGGCAGCAAGGGCAAGGAGCTCCATAGGAGCGTCATCAGCCAAGTACACGCTGATGACGCTCCTATGGAGCTCAAAAACACAGCACACCTCTTGCACTCCGCAAACGATCATGAAAAAGGCGTACGATTGCCCGCATGATCTCCGCCCCAAACTCCCGCGCAGGCGCCCACGCTTGCCCGGATTCTGGGCACGGTGATGCGGGATGATCAGCCTGCATGCAGGTTCGGCTGGCAGCGGCATCGACTACCTGATGAAGACGGTCGCCTCCGGAGACCGAGAGATCAAAGGGCGCAACCTCGCCGCCTACTGGTCAACCGGGGGTGACACTCCAGGCGTTTGGCTCGGGGCCCAGGCGACCGCGATGGGCCTGGCAGACCAACAGGTCACCCAGGACGCTGCCGATGCGGTGTTCAAGGACGGAGTGGACCCGACGACTGGTCAGCCGCTCGGCCGAGCCTGGCCCACCTATCCCACCGCTGAAGAGCGGTTAGAACAACTCCTTGCCGCCGAGCCGGAGGCCACCGAGGCCCGCAGGGAGGAGCTGGAGAGGCAGGCCCAGCGAGCCGGAAACCAGACAGCCCGGTCCTTCTGGGAGATGGCATGGTCTCCCACTAAGAGCTTCTCTGTTCTGTGGGGACTGTCCAGTACCGAGATGCGTGCCCGCCTCGAAGAGGTGGAACAGGAGGCTTTCGAAACTGTCTTTGCGCGCATGGAGCGTGAGGTGTGCTGGACCCGGACCGGCCCCGGTGGCGGAGCCCAGGTCGAGGCCAGTGGCTTCCTGGCAGCATCATTCATCCATCGCAGCAGCCGGGCCGGCGACCCGGACTTTCACCGCCACGTGGCGATCTCCGCGAAGGTCAAGACAGCTGACGGCCGGTGGCTGGCGCTGGACGCCCGTCCTCTCATGCGGATGACGGTGGCGTTCAGTGAGCAGTACCAGACCGAGCTGGAACGCCAGATGGTCAAGAATCTCGGCATCCTGGCGGCCCCGCGTGAGGACAGCATCCGCCCCGACAAGCGGCCAATCCGCGAGTTTCTCGGGGTGGACGTGCCGATGGTCCACCTGTTCTCTCAGCGGCGCCAGCAGACGGAGAAGGCCCTCCGCAAGCTCGCCGCAGAGTTCATCGCCCGCGAAGGCCGCAAGCCCACCCGGGCCGAAAGCTATGCCCTTGCCCAGGCTGCAGCCTTGATGGGGCGGCCAGACAAGCAGAAACACCAGAGCATCGGAGCCGAGCGCCGACGCTGGCGCCGCCAGGCATGGCGGGCGGGATACCGCCTCCCTGGTCTCCTGGTCAAGCACGCGCAGACGGAGAGCCGAGCGGCAGCAGCCAGTCTGCAGGGCGAGCTGTCACCCCTGAACGAGGTAGCCGCAAAGGTTCTGTCGGAGCTTGAGGAGCACCGCGAGTCATGGACCCGCGCCAACGCCGAGGCCGAGGCCTACCGTCAGCTCACCGCCTCCGGATGGCACATCCAGGCCGGTGACGGCTTCGATCAGCTCGTCACGTCCATCACGGACTATGTACTGCATCCGACTCACTGCGAGCTCATCAGCCCGCCCGAAATCGTCACCGCGCCCAGCCAGTACCGGCGCCTGGACGGGTCATCAATCTTCGTGCAGGTAGGCAACTCTCGCTTCACCTCCCACCGCATCAAGCAGTGGGAAAACGAGATCAAAGAGGCCACCCTCCGGCCTACCACGGTCCGCCAGCTCACCGCCGATCAGGTGGATACAGCCCTCGCCGCCGGTGACGCTGAGCGCGGCTTTGCCCCCACCGACGAGCAACGCTCCGTCGTGCATGCGGTATTCACCGGGGACACCCGGGGACTCGGCATCATCGGACGCGCCGGCACCGGCAAGACCACGATCATGCGGCTGGTGAAGGAGGTAGCCGACGCCCATGGCATCGAGGTTCTCGGACTTGCTGGAGGCCAGCTCCAGGCCGACCAGCTCGCCGACGCCGCCGGGATCCGTGCCGAAAACATCGCCCGCTGGCTCACCATGTCCACCCGCTACGGTGCCGGACAGCCCCGCTGGACCCTCGCCCCCGACACGATCGTTATCGTGGACGAGGCTGGGCAGGCCAGCACCCCGGACCTGCACCAACTCCTACAGCAGGTCGAGACCGCAGGCGGCCGCCTGCTTCCCACCGGCGACCCCCGACAGCTGGGCTCCGCCGGAGTCGGTGGCGCCCTGGCCCACATCGAGACCGACGGCAACGCCGTCCACCTCAACGAAGTCCGGCGCTTCCGCAGCGCCAACGGCAAGCTACGGCAATGGGAAATCGACGCCGCCCAGGCCATCGCCGACGGCGACGCCGAGGCATCGTGGGAGGCCTACGCCCGCCGCGGCCGCCTCCACGCCGGCAGCCTGGACGAGATGATGCAGGCCGCCTACAGCGCATGGCAGCGCGACATGGCCGACGGCCTGAGCTCCATTCTCATCGCCCCGACCAATGCCCTGGCCGCACAGCTTTCGGCATGGGCCCGCACGGACCGTGTGGCTGTAGGCATCGTCGATGAACACCGCACCGTTGTCCTGCAGGACGGCAATGTGGTGGGCGCTGGCGATCAGATCGTGACACGGGTGAACCGGCGCGATCTCACCTGTGAGGACACCCGCCAGTTCGTACGCAACGGCGATATCTGGACCGTCGAACGCGTCGATCACGGTGCACTGCTGGTCGCACACGCGATGACCGGCGGCCGCCTGTGGCTCCCCCTGGACTACGTGGGAGGCGGAGGTGTTGAGCTGGGATACGCGATCACCAAGGACCGCGCCCAGGGCGCCAGTGTGCACACCGGGCACGGCCTGTTCACCGAGGGCATGGACGCGAACGCCGCCTACCCGGAGATGACCCGCGGGGCCTACACCAATCACGGCTACATCGCGACGGAACCGCAGTCCGACCCGGAGACTGGCGAGCCCGGCATCGTCAAAACGGGCCGTCAGGTGTGGGCCTCTATCGTTGCCCGCGATGGCACACAGCTGTCCGCAACGGCCCGCCAGCGGCAGTTGTGGGACGAGGCCGAGGCCATCCGCACGCACGTCCCGGCCCTGCGCTATGCCCTTGACGACATCGCAGACAGTGAGGCCCAGGAGGCGATCCTCCGGCTCCTCCCCCACGTGGGCGAGGCGATCGTCAGCGCGCCCGCATGGCCCGCCCTGCGGGCCCAGCTCCTCAAGCTCGCCGACGAGGGACTCGACACCGACGCGCTCGTCATCGCCGCTGACGCGACGCGCGAGTGGGATGGCGACATTGACGATTACGCCGCCATCCTGCACGCTCGCAACCGCGATCTTCTCGAAAGAGGCGGCGCCGACCGCTTCCGCAGGCCTGCCGATGCCGACCGCCCGGCCACTGCCCCGACCTTTGAAGAGGACCCGGGTGCGGTCGGGGACGACGTGCTCACCGCGCTGGGGTTGCGCCTGCCTGCTATTCCCGAGCAGGCCGAAGACGCCGAGCGGCATGCATTTGTGTGGGCCCTAGCTAGCCAGATCCAGAACCGGGCCACGCACCTCGCAGACACCGCGAAGGCAGCCGCGGCCGCCGGCGAGGGATGGGCCGTGTCGTACGGGCCCGAGCCCGACGAACTCGCCGACGCGGTCGCATGGCACGACCGCATCCAGGCCGCAGCCGCCTACCGCGACCTTGCCGACTACACCGGCAGCGACGCCACCGGCCCCGCCCCTACTGCTGACGAGCCGCTGCAGCGCGGACTGTGGCGAGCCGCCCAGCCCCTCCCCGACGAGGCCGAAGCAGCCGCGGCCGCCGACGCTGCCGCCCGCTCCGGCGCGTCGTGGATGGACGCGATCGGCGCCCCGCCCCGCGCCGACGACCCCGCCCGTGCCGCATGGGTCACGGCCGCAGTGGCAATCGAGACCTACCGCCGACTGTGGGAGTACGGCAGCGAGTCTGCCGCCATCGGCACCCGCCCCGCCGACCCCGTACAGGCCCAGGACCACGACACCGCACGCGAGGCCGTGGCCACCTACCGGCTCGTACGCCAGCATCCCAACCTCGCCCAGGCGGACACCGACACCCTGCACCGGCTCATCGCCCGAGGAGAGGCCGCAGCCCAGGCCGCCGACACGGCCGCGGCCGCACTCGCGACCTACCACCGCGCCGACCTTGACCGCACCGCCGCCGTCCAGGCCGCCGAGGACGCCGCCAACCGCGCCGCGGCCGCCCGCGACCACGACGCAACAGCCGACTACGCAGACCGCGACCCGGCCCGCCTCATCCAGCTGCAACACGAGGCCACCCGGGCCCAGATGGAGGCACTGCAGGCACAGCGAGCCGCCGACAATGCCCGAGCCCAGGTCGAGCGGACCGCACCCGGCGCGATCAAGGCACGCGAGGACGCGCGCCAGGCCGCAGAGGCCCGACGGCAGATCGCCCGCCGCGCCGTACGACGCGACGACGGACCGGATACACCGCCGCAGCCCGAAGCCGGCCCCGACAGGCTGACCTGGACCCAGCGCCCGCACGGCGACCTGACGGACGCCGAGCTCGTCAGCATCGCCGCCCGCGCCGTAGAGGAGGCCGCCCGGATCGAGGAGGCCCACCAGGCCGCGGCCGCCGACAAGGGCCACAAGCACCACCGCGCCAGCGTTCCCGAACAGCTGCGCAACCACGCAACCGCCTTGCGGGCCGAGTCCCGTCTCCGGGCCGTCATGGCCCCCGAGGAGCGGACCCGCGAGGTCAACGAGCGCGCCACCCAGCGCTCCCGCAGCGTCGAGTCACGGCTCCAGCGCGCCTACGCCAACCAGAGTGATGCCGCCGGACTGCACCGCACCGCGCCGGCTACCCACCCGTCCCCCGTCGAGGCCAAGCCCCGCCGTCGGCCCGAGGATCCGGCCGCACGAACCGCACGAACGGGAGCCGAGCAGCGGCTCCAGAACGCCTACACCGACCGCACCGGCCCGGAGAGCCTGGACCAGGCCAAGCGCCCCAAGCCGCCCGCCCCCAAGGCCCCGCCGGCCGCCCCGGACCGCAATGCACTGCGCGAGCACGCCGACCGGCTCAGGGAACACGGAGAGCGTCTGCGGGCCGCATCCCAGGAGCGCATCCGCCGCGCCGCCGACCGCCTGGACGCCGCCTACGACCGCGACACGGACCCGCGCACCGGCAAGAAGACCGGGCCCGCCCGCCCCCACCGCCGCCCGCCCCCACCGCCGCCCCAGCGGCCCCGGGGACCCCGGATCTGACGAGGCCCGGCCCGCACGGCAACCCGCCGCGCGGGCCGCATCCGCGTCAGCCGGCGAACGCGCCATTGGCGGTCCAGGCGATGAACCCCGCCCACGCCGGGCCGGAGAACCGCACCACCGGCCCGTCGGGACGCTTGGAGTCGCGCACCCCGACACTCAGGCCGGGAAAGCCCGCGGTCTCCACACAGTAAGAATCTTCATTCAGGCTGTACGAGCTCTTGGTCCAGCCGGTCAGCGGACGCTGCTGATCACCCATCTCGGTACCTCCGTACTGTGGGAACGCTCGCAATATTGCCTGACAGCTGCCCCGTGGAACCGGTGAAATGGGCAAACGACAAAGCGACTTGAAGGGAGAACTGTGGACAGAACAGCACGCGAGCGCGGACTGGCCGGGTTAACGCAGGTCGGGACGTGGACCCTCCAGGACAGCGCCGACTACGAGGCCGCACACGACCTCATCAACGCGGTGATCGCCGCCTACAGCGCCCTCCTGAACACCGCCAACGAGGAGGACCACCCGCGGATCCTGGCCCAGCAGCGGCGCCATGTGGAGGAACGGCGGGCCCTGACCGTCACCGACCGCACGGAGATCCGGCGCATCCGCGACGAATACCCCGCTCTCCTCCAGCGACTGCGGAGCGACGCGTGAACGAGGGACAGCCGTACCCGCCCGGACTGTCCGACCACGAGAACGCCCAGCTGTTTAACGAGCGCATCCGCCCGACCCTGACCGGCACCACCCGCCCCGATCCCCTGGCCGTGTGGGTCGGAGGACAGCCCGGCGCCGGCAAATCCAGCGTGCAACGCGCCGTACTGCACCGGCTCGGCCGCCAGGACGCCTACCCCCTGGACGGGGACGACCTCGTCGCCCAGCACCCGCACTACCAGGAACTCCAGCGCCGCAACGACCTCAGCGCGGCCTACCTGGCCAGCGAAGACCTGAAAGGCCGCTGGTGGACACGGGCCGCGCGGCTGCTGCGGGCCCGCCGCATCGATCTCGTGGTCAGCGCCCCGCTGGCCGGGCCCGCATGGGCCAGAGCCCGGATGCAGGAATTCAGCCGGGCCGGCTACCGCAACGAAGCGGTGGTCGTCGCCACCCACGAGGCCCAGAGCCTCCAAGGCATGGTGAGCCGCTACCACGCCAACCGCAGCCCGCAGACCAACGCCTACGGCCGGTGGGTGCTGCCCGAATGGCACGACATCGCCTACCGCGGCGTGCTGGACACCGCCGACATGATCGACCGGGACCGCGTGACCGACGCCGTCCACGTCGGCCGCCGTGACGGCACCCTCGTGCACACCAACGAGCGCGCCCCGGACGGCACCTGGCGACTGAACGTCAGCACCCGCCAGGCCATCGAGGCCGACCGCAACCGTCCCTGGACAGCCCAGGAAACCGCCGAGTTCCTGCAGAAACAAGGACAGCTGCGCGCCACGACCACGCCGGAATGGCGGCCCCTTCTCGACCAGATCGACCAGCGCGCCATCCCCGTCGCCGCTCCCGTGGCCGTACTCACCGGGCCCCAGCTCGCCGAGCAGCTGGAGCATCTCGCTGTGGCCCGCGAACAGGCCGTACTGCAGGCCGAGGCCGCCCAGATCAAAGCCAGTCTGCTTGCCGAGCAGCACCAAAGCGGCGCCGACGAACGGCATCTGACGGCCCTGCGGGAGGGCGGAGCCTCACCCCAGCACATCGAGCAGGTCCGCACGGTGCTCAACCACGACCGGTGGGCCGCAGGCATGTCCGCCGGCCGCCTGGGGCAGCACGCCGACGACCTCCAGGCCTTGCGCGCCGGAGCAGTCGCCGAGCTCGACCGCAGGACCATCCTGCCGCAGGACGCCCGGCAGGCCGAGGAGCACGGGCGCACAGCGCACCAGGCCCAGCACCCCGGGCAACTGCCCAGTCTCGTCCCCCGACCCGCACAGCCGGTCATCGTGGAGCGGACAACGCCCCGCGACCCCGGCCCAACCCCGCAGCCCGAACCGGCCCCCGCCGCCGACAACCGCCCGGCCCCCGCGGGCCCGGACACCGCCGCACGGCCCGCCCGTCCCACTGCAGCGAGCGAGACGGCCCGCCGCCTCGATAGGGCCTACGGTGGGCCGGAATCCGCCTCCTCCACGCCCGGACGCCGCCCACCACCCCGCGCCGACGCCAGCAGTCCCGGCCGCTGAACAACGCTGGGGCCGCCGGATCCGGCGGCCCCAGCACAGCGCACGAGACGCACGCGCGGCTATCCCGACGCGGCATCTGCCTTTCGCCGACCGCGGTTGATCTCCTTCAGCGTGGCATCCACCGAGTACTGACCGGGTCGGCTGTGGACACCGCGACGGCACTCACGCCCGCCGGTCTCCCCCAGCCCCGCCCGCATACGACGCTGGAAGTCCTCCCACTCCGAGTGCCAGCGCGACACGAAAGCCGCCGTATCCGTGGCGTACGTGTCGAGCCGGCCGAAGGCCAGCGCGGCCAGGTCGTAGGCCAGTCCCTCATGCAGTGGCCAGCACGCCGGAATGACTTGTTCGTCCTGCCAGCCGTAGGTGTGGTTGAGCCACAGCACCACGTCATCGAGCCAGCGCCAGACCTCACTTTCCAGCTCGCCGTGCAGCCTCGCCAGGTCCCACGGCCGGATGCGGAGTTCCAGAATCTCGCCGGTTTCCGGGTCCACATCCGGCTCCGGCTGGACCAGGCCCTCCGCCTCATCGTCGTCAGCTCCCTCCAGTCGGATCAGCTCCAGCTGTCGCTTGACCACGTCCGGAGTCGGCGGCCACGGCATCACACGGTCCGGCATCAGCGCTCCCCCTCTTCCTTGTCCATCCGCACCGACGCCGGGCCGGTGGCACGCTCGTCTTCCCACGCCGCCGCGTTACGGACGACCCAGGCGCGACGCTCCGCCGACATGCGCTCTGCCGCTGCGTTCGCCTGCCGCCGGATGTCGGCGACCTCCTGCTGAATCTGCGGCCATTCGGCATCCTCCGACAGTTTCGGCAGCTGCGTGATGACCGGCGGCAGGTCGCCGGCCAGCAGCAGCGCCTCCCCCTTCTCTTTGTCGAGCCGCTGGATCTGCCAGTCCTGCATGGTGGATTCCCAGTCTGGCTGTGAGGACTGTGAGCCGCGCTCGTGGCGTGACCGGCCGGAGCTCGTGCTGACCTTGAGCACGCGGCGCTTGCCGCACAGTTTTTCCATGTCGTGGAGAAAATCCGGTTCCTTGACTCCGCCGAACACGAGCACATTATTCGTATAGCCAGCCAGCTCCGCCGCATCGTGTCGCCCGAATTTCGCGACGGCCGATGCCCATGCCTGCAGCGCGTAGATAACCGACAGGCCGCGGCCACGGCCGTCCGCGACCCGCTGACGCAGCGACGGCAGCGGGGTATTGGCCACCTCATCCAGCGCACACAGAAACGGCGGGTCCAGGCGCCGATGGCGCGTCAGATAGGCCAGCTGCTCAGCACGGTCGAGGATGTCCTCCGCGATCGCCGTCACCAAGGGAGACACCGAGGAGTAGGGATTGTCCTTGCCGAGCAGATAGATTGTCCCGCCTGCCTCGATCAGACTGTCAATGTCTGTCGCCTTGCTTTCGTCGATATCGACATTCTCGATGATCTGCTGATGCTTGAAGCAGGACAGGGCACCAGCCAAGGTGGAGAGAGTGTTGCCCACCGTGCGGTCGTCCCCGGAGAGGGTCCCCACGAGGATGTCAGCCCACCCCGGCCCGGCGCCCGGGTGATGATCGAGGATCGAGCGGGGCGCGGAATCCTGCGGTCGGCGAGACCACCGCAGCACGTCCCGCAGGCTCGCACCGTCCAGCGCGGCCGCGTGCAGCAGGCACGCCAGCAGGTCCGACGCCTGCCCCTTGTAGAAGTTCGCGGACTCATCCGAAGCGGCTTTATTGCCCGAGCCGCCTGCGGTGACCATCGCTTTGGCCCGCATCTCCGCGACCTGAGTGTCCTGGGCCCCGTGCACCAGCGACCGGCGCAGAGGCTCCTGCCCCGGCACCACCCCTTGCGGGTCGAGGGTCACCAGCGGGCCCCGCTTGGCGCGCTTGCCTGCCGTCAGCTCGTAAATATCCGGCTTGCTGGAGGCGACCAGGGCGCCGCCGGGCGCATTCCGGATCACCCGCGCGAGGAACCGGAAAGTCTTTCCGCTGCCCATCGGCCCGACCAGGCGGAGCGACTGGTCATAGGGCGAGTAGAGCGGCATGTTGTCCAGTGCTGGCTTGAGCGGACGGCCGAGGAAATAGCCGAACTCTTCCGGCGGCAGCAGCTCCGCAGCCGCCGCATTGTGCAAGTCAACGGCTGCCACGGGCAAGCCCCTTTCGTCCCCTGCTCTTCGTCTGCTGTGCGGGCAGCGAGGGCCGCACCTGCTCTCCCGCCTGCCGTACCGACTCCACCGAGAGCCGGGCCCGGACCTGTTCGGCCGTGGCGAAACCGCCGGATGGGTCCACGCTGCGGATCTGCGCACGGGGAGTCTTGGACCCCAGCGCGACACGCAGATATCCGGCCAGGCAGGCAATAGCCACCATCGCTACAACGATGAGAAGGAAGGTGCCGTTCACGCGCTGACCCCCTTGTCCAGCGTGACCTGCCGGTCCTGCCGGTCCGTCATGGCTTCATCTGTATCCGTGATCCACTCCTCCAACTTGGTACGGATGTGCTGCACCTTGCGGGGTGGTTCGCTGCCGATCCGGACCACATGGACGCCCTGGGCGAGGTTGCCGAGCATGTCGAAGGTCTCCGGCGGGAGCCGGAACAACTCGACTGCCTGCTGGGCATCGTCACTGCGTGACTGCCGGTAGATGTGCACGAGATCCGCCTCCCGAACCAGGGACATGGCATCGGATCCGGTCGGCACATCCGAGACGTGGTGGAGCACGGTGACGAAGGACAGGCCGATGCCGCGGCCCCGTTTCGCCAAGCTCCGCAGGATCGTCGCCACCCCCACCGAGCCGCGCGAGTGCAGCCGGGTCGTGTGGTAACCCTCCTCCAGAACGATGATCCGCTGGCCGGGGGTCTTGGCCCACACCGCCGTCAGGAACGTCGCCACCAGCGCCATGACGAGCGCCAGGGCCGGCGACTCCTCCGCGAGCGCGCTCGTGTCGAACACGAGCAGCGGCGCCGTCAGATCCAGGCTCTCACTCGTCTCACGGTCCAGCAGTCCCGACAGATCACCGTCGATGAAGCGGCTCAGGTCCATGGCCAGCTCCAGGCCCCACTCGATGGCCCGAGCCCGCGTCACGATGCCCTCCGCCTGCAGATGCGGCCGCGGAATCGCCTTGTCCCCCGGGTCGTACAGCGCGTCCACCACGTCATGGATCGTGGCGACCCGGCCGGCTGCTTCCGCCCGCTCCAGCGCCGTCGCATGGGCGGCCCGCAGCGCGAAATGCTCCGTACTGCTCAGTGCCCCGTGCGCATGCTCGGCCACCATCAACAGCAGCCGGTCCTGCCCGACGCGGCTGTCTTCTTCCGCGTCCAGCGAGCTCCGGGAAATCCGCGGATCCAGCAGGTTGATCGAGGTGCCGCCGGTCCGCGCGAAGCGGATCACGGGTACCCCGCACAGCTCCGCAGCCCGCGCGTACTCCCCCCTCCCCTGCTGGTCCTTGCGGTCGAAGACGGCGACCTGCCGCCCCATGGAGACCGGGCGGATCACGTACTGCGTCTTGGACAGCGCCGACTTGCCCGACGAGATGTCGCCGAGGATCACCACGTTCGGGGAGGTGATCCGGCGCTGCCGGTAGAGCTCGTGGGGGTCGGTGCTCACCGGCTGGCCGGTCTGCACATCGATACCCATGATCGGCCCGGCCAGCGGCGGATGGGTGCTGACGATCGCCGGGGACAGCGCGCCCGCCTGCCGCGTGCTCGTAAAGATCGTCTCGCTGGCAGTCTCGTACCGGCGCATCGCCTGGGCGAGCTTGTTGCGGGGCCGGGCCGGAGTCGCCGGCCAGTCCACCAACTCCGGCTCTCCCGCCTGCTCCTCGCCGGTCGGCTCGGGTGCTTCGGGCGGCGCTGGCACGTTGCGGCCGCGCTTCTTGCGGCCCCATGCGCGGCGGCCGGACCCGCCGCCGGTGGCGGCCGGGTCCGACTCCTCTCGGATCTGTTCAGGAATGGTCACGCGCGTACTCCCCGGGCCATCGGCAGGCAGGTGATCAGGCTCTTGTGGTGCTCGAAGGTCTGCCAGTCCAGGCGTGTGATCCCGCCGTCTTCCGCGGCGCCGGTGACCAGCTTGCGCGCCGCGGCGAGCTGCCGCTCTTCCGGTGCGGACACCATCACCCGCACCGAGGGGTAGACGCCGCCGACCACCGGCCGCAGCAGGTCCCGCAGCGTGCGCTGGGAGGCGGACATCGAGGCTTCCGTGACGCCGGTGGACACCTGCTGTTTCTTGGCGGCACTGCGCTTGGTGGCCGTGTCGTAGGTCAGGCCGATCTTGGCGATTTCGCGGGCCCGTACCTTGGGCACCAGCCGGAACTGGGCGACGACCGTGCGGATCGTGGCGGGACTGATCTGCGTGACCAGGTGCTCCATCCACCGCGCGCCGACTGCATCGGCCGGCCAGGCGTCCCGCGGCAGGTGTGCGATCGCGTGGTACCAGTCGCGGACGGTGCCCTCAATGCGGGCCCAGTCCCGGCCCCGGTAGCGCAGGCGGTTGAACCCGTCGCTCAGGCCGTCGATGCCGTCCAGGTCGTCCATGCTGTGATCCGGGTCGTGCAGGTGCCGCACCAGGGCGCCCAGGCGCCGCGGGCCGAGCACAGCCCGCAGGCCGTAGCCGGCCCCGCTCACGCGGCGGACCACCTCGCCCACGACCTGGAACGTCTCCTCGCACACCTCCTCCAGGTCCATGGCCCCGCTCATCGAGGTGGCCTGCAGGGCCTGCAGGGGAATCCGGATGGTGCAGAAGCTGCGGTACTCCTCCGCGTTGCCGGCCGCGTAGCTCGCCAGCTCGTCCATGGATTTGCGCAGCCGTGCCGGAGCCGAGGGGACCACCAGGCCCGCCATGTGCTCCTGGTAGGCGGCCGGATGCACCGGCAGAATCCGCGTGGCGATGTCGAGCTGGTCCACCGGGATCTCCGCCGAGGCCAGGCCGCCCAGCAGCCGCTCGAACATCAACCCCTGTGTGTTGACCGTCCGTACGGGCAGCATGCCATCGCCCGTGCCCTGGATCTCGAAGGTGGCCGTCAGATGGCCCGTGGCCCAGCTCCGCCGGGATTCGTTGCGGTGATGGATGATCGCCATCGGTGCCTGCGGGGCGGTGGGCGGCGCGTACGCCAGGACGCGCACGTCGCCCACCTCCCGCGGCAGCGTCTCGCCGGGTACGTACTCCGGCGCGGCCGTAGAGCCAGCGGAGAAGGCCAGCCGGGTTGATACTTTCCCGAGCCAGGACTCCCCCAGCGCCGTACGGCGCCGGGCCAGCGCTATCCCGGCCAACAGCAGCACGAACCCGACGGCCAGCACCACCAGGCTCTTGGAGACCAGCAGCGCCAGCACCCACAGGAACAGGAAGAGCACCAGCGCCGCGAGCTGACGGCCGGTGACGCCCGTGAACAGCGTGCGTTTGCGGGTCTCGCCGCCCAGCACGTAGGTCCGTTGCTGACTCATCACTCCCCCTCGTTCATGGCACGCTGACCGGCCGCTTCGTTGTCGTTGTGCACCTTCTCGGCGCCTTCCTTGACGGCCATCCCCGCCGCAACGGCTCCGGCGCCCGCTCCGGCACCAGCCGATCCGCCGCCTGCACCGGCTGCAGCGCCCTCGCCACCGCCGGCCGCGGCGCCCGCGCTGTCACCGGCCGCGACCCCTTCGCCGCCGCCGGGCACGGCACTGCCGCCGAGGCCTTCGCCGCCCGGGGTAGTGCCCCCGCCTGCCGCATCCTCATGCGGGCCGGTGGGTCCGTCGCTGTCGGGGCCTTTGTCGTCCCCGCCGCCGGAATCGGCGCCGCCGTCCGTCTCTTCGTCCTCTCCGGACACGACACTGCCGCCGCCCTCACCGCCGGCGCCGCCTTCGCCCCCGGCGGAGGGTGGGCCATTGACCTGCTTTTCTGGGCTCTGCGGGATCACATCACCGGAGGTGGCGTTGGGCACCAGGCCCCGTACCTCCGGGTCCATGCCCTCCGCCTCCGGTGTCGCCAGCCGCATCAGCCACCAGGCCACCAGCGGGAACCCGTTGATCATCAGCAGCGACACGAAGAGGAAGAGCAGCATCGTGAAGCCGGAGTTCTGGGCGTGGTTTCCGCTCACCGCGGAGTTGAAGGCGGACCAGACCACCCAGAAGAAAAAGAAGCACAGCACCGGCAGGAACATCAGGCCGCCGATGACCTTCGCGATCCTCTTGGCCGCCGAGGCCCACGGCGGGTAGATCCCCGAGACCAGCGTCAGCGGCACGATCAACCCGGCCAGCAGCAGACCCCACTGGCTGGCCGTCAGCTCCAGAAGCAGGATGAACGCCGCCAGGACGATGAAGACGCACATCAGGATGACCACGATGGTCCCCCCGAAGTCTCCCCATTTGCCCGCCTTGTCGGTGAAGAGCTTCAGCATGGCGCCGATCGCGCCGTGCTCCTGCTTCGTGGACTCCGTGGCAAAGGCGCTCATGAGCTGCACCGCCAGCTGCTGCACGGTGTAGAGCACGGCAGGGGTGGCAGCGATGGCCGGCACCACGAACACCACCCGCCATCCGGCCTGCCGGACCAGCTGCACACCGGAGACCGGGCCGTCCTTGCCGCCCAGCTTGGAGGCAATGATGATCAGCATGAACGGCAGGACGAGGAGCGCCAGGCCGAACGACACCGAATACTGCTTGATCCACCACGGTTGGTCATAGGCCGGAGTCACGATCTTTTCCGCCGTCGCCTGAATGAACGACAGCAGGTACGTGACGGCACCCACTAGGCCCTTGGCCCACTCGTCCAGGAAGTTCTGGGGGTCGAGGGCATCGATTGCTTTCTGGGCGCCGCTGGCAACGTCGTGAACGCCCTTGGCCGTCTTGAACCCGGGCGAAT
Organism: Streptomyces sp. UF-297; assembly: GCF_058245575.1. NCBI lineage: Bacteria > Bacillati > Actinomycetota > Actinomycetes > Kitasatosporales > Streptomycetaceae > Streptomyces > Streptomyces sp. UF-297. The sequence goes on from NZ_JBSIBZ010000099.1 coordinate 14,320, forward strand.
CGAATACCTCCCGGCAGAGGAAGCCGCCCAGGCCGCCGCCGCAGGCCTTCTTGAGGTCGTCCACGTCATCGGCCCGCGCCGGTACCGGGGTGGCCCAGGCGGTCAGCAGGACCAGCCCCACCACCAGGGCGACCGAGAGCCGCGGCCGCAGCTGCAGGGCCACCGCAGCACGCAGGAACACCCGCTCGTGCATCACGGCGCCCACCGCGCGGGCCCTCACCGCATTGCTTCTTTCAGCTCAGCGGGCGTGCTCGCCCGCGCGTCGGCGAACAGGTTCCAGCCGCCGCCCAGCGCCTCAAGCAGCTTGGCCCGCTCCGCATAGCTCGTCACCGGCTGGCCGGGGTTGGCAGGAGACGGCGTCGAGGAGTACGAGCCCGAACCGGTCGAGGCAATGCGCCAGTCGCCCCGGGTCCACGCCATCTTGAGCTGTCCCAGGGTCCATTGGGTCTGCAGAGGGCCGGGGACCTTCGGGTCGATCGTGCCGCTCAGGCACGGGTACCACACGGTGACCGTGACCGCGTCGGACGTGGCCGTCTCCACCTTGTACGCGCCCAGCTCCGGATGGCACAGGGTCGTCAGGCGCTTCTGCGTCTCCCGTGACCCGTCCACCGGGTTGATCAGCTGTCCGTCGTTGTTGACGTTGTTCTGTGCCCGCCAGGTGGCGCCCCGCTCCTCGAACTCCGCCGGCGGCGCCTGCACGTACAGGTCGTTCTGGTACGCGGCGCGGTCCGCCTTGGACATGCGGAACATGTTCAGCGACTGGGCAGCAGCCGAGGCCGCCGCCTCCACCGCGCCGTCTTGGGTGTGCGGGTAGCCCCGCGGCGCCCCGCCGATGCGGCGCGTGCCCAGCTTGCCGGCGGCCGTGGCATGCCCCCGCGACAGGCCCGGCGCGTCCGACGGCGCCGGTGACGCCGAGGCAGAGCCGCCGCCTTTGCCGGAGCCCTCCGCCTTTTCGTCTTCCGCGTTCGGGACGGCGACGAGCGCCAGGACCAGCGCCAGCACGCCGCCGCCCACCGCGCCCAGCATCAGCTTGTCCTTGCGCTTCCGGGGGCCCTTGGGCACTTTCGGAGCCTTGGGCGCCGGGCCGCCCGTCCGCTGCTGCGGTGTGCGCCGCGGCGGCCGCTTGCCGCCGCCTGAGTAATCCTCGATACGTACGTTCACGATGACCTCTCCCCTGGTTCGTGGCCGACGAGCGCATTAGCCGATGCTGGCGAGAATTCCGTAGATGACAGCGACCGCGGCCAGGGCGACCGTCGCCCCCGCAGCCTTGAGCGTGTCCGTCTTGGCGTCGTCCAGGGAGTCGCCGTATCCGCCCTTACGGGCCCGGGACAGGGTGGACACCGCCACAATCAGGTTGTAGGCCGTGTAGCAAAAGCCGATGGCCCAGGCCAGGCCGATGAACATGCCGATTTTGCTCTTCAGCAGGCCGTTGAACGGGCCGAACGACGGATTCACCCCGTCAAAAGGATTGAAAGCCAGCGAGACACTGTCGGCGAGGGTGGTGACGTGCTGGATCATGGCAGGTAAATCCCTTTCGTCGAGATCGAGTTACTGCTGTTCCTGGAGGATCGACGCCATCGACGCGCAGGCGAACAGCCACGCGTTGTGCGTCGCGGGAGAGAGCCGGTCGTAATTCACCACTCCCCCATCCGCCAGTGCCGGGTCGTACGGGATCGAGTGCACCGCGCGAGTTCGCGCGCTAAAAAGCGCGTCCATCTCCCGTTTGAGTGCCGGGTCGTTATGGGGCGCCAGATCGGCGAGCACCGTCACCGTTTTCCGCTTGAGCAGGCCCAGCCCCGTCGCCTCCCGCTCCAGGGCGTCCAGCATCCACACCGCCGCATTGGCCGTGTCCCGGCGCACAGTGGCCGTGACCACCAGCAGGTCCGCCGAGTGCACGGCCGCCAGGAAATTGGCAGCCCGGATGTTGTTGCCCGTGTCGATCAGGATGAGCTTGTAAAAGCGCTGGAACAGCCGGTGCAGCTCGCCGACCTCATTGCGGTCGATATGCCCCGTGACCTCCGGCCGCTCGTCCGAGGCGAGCAGGTCGAAATGGGCCGGGCCCTGCCCCCGCACATACAGGCCCAGGTCCCCGATCCGGGCCGTGGAGGAGTCCGCGAACAGATAGATGTTGTCGAGCAGTTCGCGGGCCGTGTTCCAGTGCCCCACCGGCCGGCCCCGCTGGCCCAGCGTCCCCCGAGTCTCGTTGTTGTCCCACGCGATCACCGAACCGCCCCGCAGCACGCCGAAGGTGCGGGCGGCCATAAGCGTTGCCGTGGTGGTGCCCGCGCCTCCCTTGGGGTTGATCATGACCACGGTCTTCGGCCCCTGCAGGTGCCCCTGGACCTGTTCGGTCGCCGCCCGGTGTGCGGCTTCCGCACGCCCCATCGCAGGACTGATCAGCCCGCCCGTCAACCGCCGCACCCTGCCCCGCCAGCCCCATTGCGCGGGCGAGGCCGGAACGGCCTGCTGTGTGCTCTGCCGGTAGTTGTCGAAGGAGTACGGCGCAGGGACCGGCTCCTGCTGCTGCGGGGCCGGGTAGGGCAAAGGCTCCTGCGGCGGGGCCGGGTAGGCCGCCTGCTCCGGCCGGGCCTGCGGCGCCGGCTGCTGGTCCGCCGCCAGCCCGGCGAAGACCTGCGGGGGCTGCTGCGGATACCCCGGAGGCCCCGGCGGGGGCGACTCCCCCAGCATCGGATCGGGCGCGGCCGCAGCACGAGACGGCACCACCGCGGGCGGCACCGGGCCGAGCGGCTGCTGGTCCGCCACAGCAGGAGCAGGAGGCCCCGCATCCATCGACGGCGCAGGGGACTCTGCCGACTCCGCTGCGGGCGGCGCGGCCGGCGCGGCCGCGGAGGACTTCGCCGGCGGATCCACCGGTACCGGCCGAGGCGTCACGCGCTGCGTGGACGCCGGAGTCCGCCGAAAAACATCAGCGGTCATCGGCTCCTCAGGTACGGATTGCTCGCTCATCGAAAACTCCTGGCTCGCGCGGCTCAGATAGCGCACAGTGAGGGATGGGTGACACAGCTACAGATGCCGGACAGATGGTGTGCGGTTCGAGCACTGGGACGGATGGGGTATCCGGTATACCTCCGCCCGCTGACAAACCGGCCGCGCAGCAGCGAAAACGCCAGCGCCCCTGGCAGGGCGCCAACTGGCCGCGATGCAGGGCCTGTTGCTCACGGTCACCCTCCCCCCTCCGATCGATGACTAATCTAAAGCTACTCACTTAAGGCTGCCATTGTAGCGCCGCCATACCGCAACTACCATGGATTTATGACAACAGGACCAAGATCGATCCGGCACCATGTCCCGGTGACGCGAATGACTCTGGCCACCTGGGACGCAGACCGCTTTAAAAGGGCATACCGCTCAAAGGGGTTCACGTTGGAGCAAATCTCTATCGCGTCCGGCATCCCGTATTCCGCCATCCGCAGCTACAGCGCAGGTGGCGCAAATCCGACTCCAGAACGGCTGAAATGGCTCGCCGAGGCCCTGGAGGTCAAGACGACCGAGCTCGCCCCGCTCCGGGACGCGTGCACGCTCCATGAACTGCGCTGGCACGCCGGAATGACGGTGGCCCAGCTCGCCGCACGCGTCGGCTACAGCATCAGCCACACCCGGCTCGTCCTCGCCGGGGTCTCCCCCGTGACCGAACCCGCCCGCTGGACCAAGGCCCTGGCCGTCAGCGAGCCGCAGCTCCTGCAGGCATGGGAGGCCGCCAGAGCCGAGAACGCCGCAGGCGGCACCCGGTGAGCGGGAAGAAGGCCGTAGTCCTGGGCGGAGTGGCGGTCATCGCCGTACCGCTCTCCCTCCTCTTCTCCTTCGGAGGAGAGGAGAAGGAGCCGCCCGTGGCCGGCGCCGCAGGGCTGGACCGCAAGCAGATCCCCGCCGAATACCTGACATGGGTTCAAAAAGCCGGGAAGATATGCCCGCTCATCACCGGCCCTGTCATCGCAGCCCAGATCGAGGCCGAAAGCGCCTGGAACCCCCGAGCCGAATCCCACGACGCAAACGGCCGCGTCATCGCCCAGGGAATCTCACAGTTCATACCGTCCACCTGGAAAGTCGTCGGGGTGGACGCCGCCAGCAAGAACGGCGACGACAAGCCCGACGGAATCGCCGACGTTTTCACACCCGGCGATGCGATCATGACCCAGGGAAAGTACGACTGCGACCTGGCCAAGGGAATCCAAAAGCGACTCAAGTCCGGGAAAATCAAAGGCGACCCGCTCAGCCTCACCCTCGCCGCCTACAACGCAGGCACAGGCGCCGTCGAGCGGGCCGGAGGCATCCCCGCCTACGCCGAGACACAGGGCTACGTCAAAAAAATCCTATCCCTGGCCAGCAAGTACACGCTGGCCACCGACGACGGCAACGCCAGCGGCTTCGGCGGCCGCGTCATCTCCGAGGCCACCCGCTGGAAAGGCACCCCCTACAGCTGGGGAGGCGGCACCATCGAAGGACCCGGACTCGGATTCGGCAAGGGCGCTGGCGTCAGAGGATTCGACTGCTCCAGCCTCGTGCAATTCGCGGTCTACCACGCCAGCGGCGGAAAAATCATGCTGCCCCGCACCTCCCAGGTGCAGGCCACCAAAGGCAAGGAAATCGACCCCAGCGAGATGAAACCCGGCGATGTCATCGCCTACGCGCTCAACGGGCCCGGCAACTATGACCACATCGGAATTTACATGGGCGCCGGAAAGATGGTCCACGCTCCAAAGCCCGGCGACGTGGTCAAAATTTCTGACATCAACAACGGGTATTACCAGAGCAAACCGAAGACGATCCGGAGGTTCGGGTGACCCCACTCCCCCGCCGTACGGCCACAGCCGCCGCGGCCGCCGTACTGGCCGCAGTGCTCGCCGGATGCGGCACCACGCCCACCGACCCCGCCGCGACCTCCGACGCCGCACCCACCCGCGCCGCGGCACCCAGCACGCCGCCGTCCACCGGCGAGCCGCCCGAGGCCTCCCCTCTGCCCTCCGGCGCCGCCGGCACACCGCGCGGAGGCCTCCCCGACCCCAAGAAGGTCAACGGCCAGGACCCCGACGCGGTCGGCGAGGCGGCCCTCACGGCCATGTGGACCATGGATACCCGCATCGACGTCAGCCAGCACGACGCGACCGTACGCGCCATCCCCTACACCACCGCCAAGTACGGCCAGGGCATCAAGGACACGCCCCCGCGCTCCGGACCCGGCGCCGAGTGGCAGCGCTGGGCCACCCGCCACGCGTACACCAAAGTCACCCTGTCCCCCGCCAACGACGCCGGCGCCCCCAGCGACACCGCGACCGACGCCTACCGGACCTGGAACGTCACCACCACACCCCACGGCGACGCCGGATGGACCGGCGAGCCCACCGTCACCGCCGCATTCGTCCACCTCACCCGCACCAGCAAGGCCGAGCCATGGAAGGTGGACGCGGTGCAGATCCAGTAGGAGCACGACCTCCGAACAGCGTGAGGGGGACCGCGAAACCGCGGTCCCCCTCACGCTGTTCAGATCCAGCAGGTCAGGACGCCTCAGCCCTGCCCAGCCGCACCGCAGCCGACCAGCGGTCGATGTAGACCACCGCCGGGCCCGAACGGGTCAGGACATTCAGTCCTGCCGCGATCCGCCCCAGCTCGTCCACCGGCTCCACACGGGCCACCGTGGTCGGCGCCGTCGCCATCACCTGCACCAGCCCTCGATGCGCCTCCCGCCGCCGGGTCTCCAATGCCGCCCGCAGCAGCTCCGGCAGCTCCACTGCGTTCACGTCTTTCAACTGATCAGCCATCAGCCCATCACCCCCACAGCCAGCGCCAGCGCGCACAGGTCGTCATCGAACCGCCGACGCGACGCCGGCTCCGGACGCCCCGTCATCCGGCCCACAGCAAACCGCATCGGGCCCGCAGCTACCGGGACCGCACGCGCCTCCAGGACGCGCACACGCCCGTCCGGCAGACACTCCTCTACCCTGAGCATCAGATCCTCCAACAGGGATTCAGACCCAGGACAACGAGACGCAAACCGTGTCCAGGGTCGGCGACCAAGAGGCCGGGACATCACCCCGGCCTCTTGTGTTTGTGCAGGTCAGCGGGCCAGTAGATTATGCATTTATGCCTGCATAAATAACAGCCTAGCTCAAGCGGCCCGCCCGTGGGGGCATGGCACCGCACATTTATGCCCGCATAATGGCTTGCATGTCTAAGACGCTTGCAGAGTGGTCGGCAGGGAACGGGGTTCGACCGCCGGTCGTGGCAGTCGCCGCCTGGAAAGGTGGAGACGGTAAGTCCACTTTTGCCCGGGAACTCGCCTATCTCCTTGGTGGTGTTCTAGCTGATTTCGACTGGGATCTAGGCGGATCTACACGTTCCATGGGGTATCGGCACGAAAACTACGTCCGCGCCCCTCTTTTGGACGCCTTCAGCAAGAACCGCACCCCGAGCCCGATCCGGGGGAATCGGAAAGCAGATCTGCTGCCCTCCCACCCGGACTGGCAGCACGAGCAGCCCGACAGGGACACCATCACCGACACCCTGTACCAGTGGGTGACCGATTGGCGCCGGCCCGGTGTCTTTGACACCCACCCCGGAGGAAGCGAAGCCACGTACGGAGCCGTCAACGGCGCTGATGTTGTTGTGGTGCCAGCGGTTCTGACGAAGGAGAGCCTCAATGCCCTAGACGGCATGCTGGACGAGCTCTCTGACTACCCGCTGCTAGTCGTTCCGAACAAGATCAAAGCGCCGAAGCCGTGGGCGCGCAAGAAGCTCCGCGAGTTGGTCACCGAGTACAACGTGCCTGTTGGCCCCAAGGTCGATTTCTATCCGTGGCTTGAGCAGCGGACGCGGAACTACGCCGTCTGCTCCGAGCCGGTGCCTCAGCGGGCCCGCCCCTTCGTGGACCAGATGGATCAGGTTGTGGATCGGGTGATCAACTATGGCGCCTGACGGGCTTGATGACCTGGAGGCGGAGGCCGAGGAGCGCAAACGCCGAGGGCGCAAGAGCCGCGACCCGGGTGGTTCGCGCAACCCCCGGACAGCCCCCAGCCCGGAAGAGGACCAGGCCAAACTGTTGGCCGAGCGGGAGGCTGAACGGCAGCGCCGCGAGGCTGAGCGGAAGGCTGCGGCGGAAGAGGCCGCGCGTAAAGCTGCGGAGGAAGAGGCTGCGCGCAAAGCCGCGGAGGAAGAGGCTGCGCGCAAAGCCGCAGAGGAGCAGGAACGCCGGGACGAGGAAGAGCGGCAGCGCCGCGAGGCCGAATCGCTGCTGGCCAAGACCAAGCGCCCGCCATCCATTCCCTTCTACTACGACCAAGAGAACATGGATTTTCTGTGGCGCATCGCGGATGCGGCGACGGCACGACGGGAGAAGGTCCCGAACGCGGCCGTTCTGCGGCTCGCCCTCCGACGCCTGGAAGAGCAGTTGACGCCGAGTGAGATTGTGCAGATGCTGAGCGGCCCTGTGCAGACCGAGGGCAAGCGCGGGCGACCGCGGCGGTAGGCGGGCTGAGAAGAGGGCTGGTGCACGTGCAACTTGTGCACCAGCCCTCTTGCTTTTATGCGTGTATAAATGTGAAACTGCTTAAAGAGGTGCGCTTGTGTGCTGCGCCGTGGCGGGCTGTGTGACTACCTGTGCAGGTCGTGGCGAGTACCATGCACTCTTGTGCGCGTTGAAGTTTAGACGCGTGAAACCTTGTGCAGGCGTGATCGTAAGCCTGTTTGGGCGCGTGCATTTATACCCGCATAAAAGCGTGAAGGCTCCGGGTCGCCGGCCAGCGAGACCCCGGAGCCACGACCGAGGAGAGGAACCTCCCCGATGCATCTCCACCAGCCTACGGCCCCTGTGGGGCTCCTGGCGACGCCGCCCCTCACTGCTGCACACCAACTGGGCCGGGGGAGGGCAGGCCGTTGATTCACCACCTCACGCGGGCGCTGGACGGAGCGCCCGCATGGTCGATCGTCCTGGCGGCCGCAGCGCTCGCCCTCACCGTCCTGGCGGTGGCGTTCGTGGCGGTGCGCGCTCTGTGGCGGTCGCGCGCACGGGATGTAGCAGCGCGTCGGGCCCAGCAGCGGGAGCTGGGCCGCCAGGTCCGCAGTGTGATGGCAGACGCTGGACCGCTCGCCGTGCTGGGCATCTGCGGCATGGTCGTATCGCTGCATGGGCTCCTTGGGTTCGCCACGCAGACCATGCAGCTCCCGCTGCTGTTCGCCGTACCTTTCGTCGCCCTGTTCGATGTGGCCGAGGCGCTGTGCTTCATCAGTCTGTACCGGTCCGCCGGCGAGGCGAAGAAGTGGACACGCCCCATGCGTCGCACACGCCGTATGGCGTGGATGCTCGTGGCACTGTCCTCGCTGTTCAACGCCGTTCACGCGCCCGGCAACATCTACGCGAAGGTCGCTTTCGCCATCGTGCCGCCACTGGCCGCACGATTCGTCGAGCACGAGCTCGACAAGAAGCTGTGCGCCAACGCCGGCGCGGACGACGAACGCCCGCCCGGCCCCGTCCTCCTGGTGCAGCTCGGCTACCGGCACATGTGGGCCCGGGTCTTCGCCCGGCTCCACCTGGACCCCGCAGAGGCCGCAGACGACCGCGTACCCCAGCAGGCCCGCATCCGGCTCGCTGCCGCCGCCCTGAGCCGCCTTGGCGGTGCCCTGGACCGGCAGGACAAACTCCCGGAGGACGCCAGGCCCCGCGAGCGGAACCGCGCCAAGGCCGAAGTGCAGGCCCTTACCGCCCGCGCCAAGGGCGCTGTTGACGCCGCAGGGGTAGCCACCGATACCGCCGCGATGCTCGATCTGGCCCGCCACCTGGCCACGGGCGGACGCGTTGGCGAACTTGCCCGCATCAACCCCCGCGAGCCCAAGCGGTTCATGACCCTCATGGAGGAACTGGCCATCGTGCCCTCCGCCGAGGCGATCCTGGCCGGCGCCAAGGCCACCGAGGCCCAGGAAGCAGCCGCGAAGGCCGAGGAGGCCCGCGCTGCAGCAGAGGCAGACCTCCAGCGGATCCAGCGTGACGCTGCCCAGGCCCAGAAGACTGCCAAGGATGCCCAGGCCCAACAGACCGAGGCTGAGCGCGAGCGCGAGCGGATTGCCAACGAGGCCGAGGACGCACGCCGACAGCTCGCCGAGCTGCAGGAAGAGGCCAAGGCAGCCCATCAGCTGCTCAGCACGGCCCAGAAGGCGGCCAAGGACGCCCAGGACAACGCCACTCACCTCCGAGACAGCGTCGAGGCGACCGAGGGTGAGAAGGCCAGGGCGGAACGGGCCGTACGCGATGCCCACCAGCAAGTACGGGACGCGTCCACCACCCTGTCCAACCTCCAGCACAAGGCTGAGAAGGCCTCCGCAGACGCCAGCGCTGCCATAGAGGCCAAGCGCAAGGCCGAGGAGGCTCAACGCTCAGCGAATGCCGCAGTAGAGGACGCCCGGCGCCAGATCAAAGAACTCCGCAACCAGGCAGCCGAAGCCGCCCAGCACCGCGACAATGCAGCCTCTGAACTCCGCCGCCTCGTTGCCGAACAGAAACAAGCAGCGCAGGACCTCCAGGACGAACGCCGCAAGGCCGAGGAGGCCCGGCAGGAGGCTCACGCGCTCGCCGAGGAACGGCAGGCTGCCGCCGTGGCACTCCAGCACGCCAAGGACGAGCTACTGGACGCCCTGACGAGCCCGACGGCCTACGAGCCGCCGCGCTGGACGAGCCCCGCCAAGGTCCGCGGATGGGAGCTGTACCAGCTGCACGTCCGTGCACACGGCATCGAGCCGTCCGACGACCAACTCGCCGCGGAGTGCGACCGCGATCCCAGCACGGTACGGAAATGGTTGGGCGAGTTCCGTACCGAGCTCGCGCGCCTCACCGCACATGCACTCACTACACAGACCGATGCACACGACCGCACAGCCGACGAGACCCAGCAGCGAGGGAGCGCGGCTTCCCGCACCCTTGCCGGAGCGGGAGTTGCACACCCCCGCACGGAACCGCAGACGCCAGCGCTCGTGTAGCGCGAACTCGCTCGGCCCTGTACATGCAGGTGGGGGCCACTTCCGAGAAGTGGCCCCCACCGACGCTGTATGGGCTCAGACGAGATGATCGAATTCGCCGCGCTTCGCTCCGTCGAGGAACGCCTCGATCTCTGAAGGCAGGAACAAGAACGGCTCAGCCTCCGGGCGCTTGCTGTCCCGCAGTGCCACCCACCCCTCCGGGGCTGCGGCCATCTCTACGCACGCCCCTTGATCACTGCTCTTGCGCGCCTTTATCCACTTCAGAGAGGCGAAGTCAACGGTGGGCGGGGTGGTGTTCATGCAACTACTCCTTTGCGGCGAGATCGTCCAACAGCGCCGCGGATTCAGAGACGTCGAGCGCTCCAGCTTTGAGGCGTTCGAACGCGAGGGTAAGAGCGGTCACCTGTCGGTCTCGCTCCATGAAGGTGTTGCCCGCGGGGGAATCGACGTAGCCGATCAGCGGATCCGAAGGGCCGAAATCCAAGATCGTGAACGAGCCGCGTAGCCCCGGGTGGTACCGCAGGTCTTGGCCGGGGTACACCCGGATCGTCACATTGGGGCGCTCTGGCCCGGCAGCAGCCGCCAGCGACTTGAGCTGTTCACGCATGACGGCGGGCCCGCCGATGGGACGCCGTAGCGCCCACTCATCGACGATTGCCAAGAGCTTCAGCGGCTCACTGCTGGCCGTCAGACGGGCCTGACGCTTCATGCGCACATCCACCAGGCGGTCCCTGTCGGGGTTGCCGGCGAAGACTTCCCGCGCGTAGTCGGGGGTCTGCAACAGGCCCGGGATGATCCCGAGTTCCCAGGCCATGACCTGTGAGGCGTCGTATTCCAGACCGACATAAACGCCCAGGCCTGATGGCAGAACTTCCTCGTACTCCGCTTGCTCCCACCATCCGGTTTCGGAGGCCTCACTCCGGATCGCGTGAAGCTTGCTCCGCTCGTCCGCGTTCGAGACGCCGTACAGGGTGAGCAGGGCATCCAGCTCCATCGCCTTGGGGAGGCCCTGCCCCTTCTCCATGCGGCTGACCTTGGACGTTGAGCATTCCAGAGCCCTGGCCGCGTCCCGCTGATCGAGTTTCGCCCGCTCGCGGAGCCGTCGCAGCTCGCCGCCCAGGCGCCTACGCCGGACGGTCGGCCCGTTTGGGTCGCTCACCCGCCCCCCTCTCCGCCGCCGTTGTCGTGGTGGGTTTGCTGGGTGCAAGTCTGCCTCATTGCGTCGCGGCCGGTCAGCCATGCCCCGTCACCTCCGAAGTTCCCTCGTTACGGGCGGGATTCGCTGCTGGGCTTGTCTCATGGGATTGCATAGAGGATTCTAATGGGGATCCCGCTACGGGATGTAGTGAGCTGATTGCTCGTTGTTGATCTTCGGGTCACGGCGAATGGAGCGCGTATGCAACTGACCACCCGTCAGGCCCAGGCCGCCGACGGCCAGCAGACCGCACCGCCCCGTATCAGCCGCGCATATCGGTTACGCCGCAGCCTCTCCGACCTGGCCCGCCTGCCACGACTACAGGGCCGTGCCTGCATCATCTGCGGCCGCACCGGGCGCCATCTGTACCCCGCCGGCACCGTGACCACCGTCGCCACCGACGGCAAGCAGACATGGCGCGTACGGGTCTGCGAAACCCATCAGGAGGCAGCATGAACATCGTTGAGCCAGCCCTGAACTGGGCAGGAGCCGCTGGGGCGGATAGAGCCGCCGTACGCCAGGCCTGGGAAGCGGGCCGGGCCGCAGACGTTCCCGTCGGCCGATTATGGGACGTGCTGCGGGTCACTGCCGCGGTAGGGCGGGACGTGATCAGCGGACTCACCGAGCGGGGCATCCAGCTGGGCCCGGTGCTGGACGTTCCCCCGCGCGGAGTTGTCGAGTTCATTGTCGAGCGTGGCGGGGGCCCCATCTGGCCCGAGCTGTACGGCACGGTTTGGGCCGCCTCTGGTCACATGCGCTGGCCCTCACCACATGCCACCCGCCGGGCCAACCGCCGCGCTGAATGCCGCCGCAGCTGGATCGTCCCGCCCGTGTTCACCGTGCCCCCCGTCACCCCCGCCGACTGGTTGTGCGAGGCCGTCGTTGCCTCACTCGTCCACCACGTCCACGTTGGCGAACGTCTCATCGCTGAAGCCCACACAAAGGTCTGACCCATGACCAACCCCTCAGATGACTGCCTCCGCTGCCAGATGCTGACCCAGGCGATCAAGCGGGCGGACGCTGCCGGCGCACACGCCGATGCCACCGACCTCAGGACGAAACTGCGCCTGCACTACGCGCAGCGTCACCCGTCACAGAAGCTCCCACCAGCCGCTGCCAACTGACCCGCGAACGCCCCAGACTGCCCCGCCGCCCCGTGCGAATCGGTCCTCCCTCACGAGGTTGGCGGCGGCACCGAGACCCCGGCCCGCGATTCCCCGCAACGGCCGGGGTCTCCGCCTTTCCGTCCATGGGAGAGACCACAGCAACACGGTTTCGGCCCAGGGGCGGCCGGGCCCTACTGCTGCAGGGCGGGCCGTTCCGGCACCGACCCCCGTGCGCGAGCCTCCAAGATCACTTCCCAGCACTCACGGCAGACACTTTTAGCCCCCACCCCGTAGCGCGTACAGCTCCGGCGGCACCGCCCGCACGGGCCCGCCTGGCCAGGCGCCGGCACCGGCGCCGCATCGGGTGCAGAGGTCGTCATGCTCGCATCATACGAACCCTGCACCGGCAGGCCGCTGCCCCACGCCCGTCACCGGGCCGTCCTCCGGTCTCCCTTGCGTCACCGGGGGAGTGGTGACGTAAGGCCGGGGATGTTCGTCACGGGGGCCAGGGTGACGCTCAGTCGGTGGCGTAGAGTCCGCCGGTCTGCCCGCGCCGGCGGGCGTCGAGGTAGTCGTGAATCCAGGACAGCCCGCCTGTGTCCAGCGCGTCCTTGCCGCGGGTGACGGCCACGTACGCGAGCATGGCCTCATCCCGCCGCAGCGCGTCGTACACGCCGTCCTCCTGCCGGGGTGGGGTGAAGTCGCCGGCGATCGCGACGGAGCCCCACTCGCGGCCCTTGGCCTTGTGCGCGGTGGACAGCACCACGTCCGCGTACCGCTCCTCCACCAGGTTCTTCACCGTGTCGATGACGGACTCAGGACCGTGGTCATCGATCAGCTTGACGAACACGGCAAGGTCCCGCCCCGCCTGTTCATCGCGTACGTACTGCCGCAGCTGGTCCCAGCTGGCGAAGGCCACCAGCTCCGGATGCGCGGTGGCTTTGCCTGCCTGCAGGTCGAGCGCCGCCTCCGCCAGGGCCCGGATCTGGCGGCCGCCGCCCACCAGGGCCGGGCGCCGCCCCGCCTCCAGGGCGCTCATGGCGCGGGAGACCGCCTCCGCGTTGGTCCGGCACAGCACCGCGTCCGGTGCGGCGACCAGGCCGACGACGGACGCACGGCCCGGATTGCCGATCAGCCGGATGGGAGAGCTGATCTCCTGCAGCCACAGGTTGGCGTGATCGGCGACGGCCTGCCCGAACCGCCAAGACTGCTGCAGGTAGAGCCGGTGCTTGGCGGGCCAGGTGGCCAGGGCGTCCACCGCCCCGCGCCAGCCGTAGATGGCCTGAGCAGAGTCCCCTACGGCGATTCGCTGTGACTGCTGTGACTGGACCAGGTGGGCGATCACGGGGTTCGAGTCCTGGGCCTCATCCAACAGGACGTAATCGCACGGGAGTTGAGGATTCCCCAGGGCCCACCGCTTGAGGTAGTAGTCATGGGGATACCTCAACGGGCTGTCGATGCGCTGGGCCTCCTCCCACATCCGCCGGGCATGGGGGACCAGCTCGCCGCGCAGCGCGTCCATGTCGCGCGGGGCGACCCCCTCCAGCCTGGGGACATGCACCGGCCGGATCTCCCTGTCCGCGGAGTGGCAGTACGTATCAACCGTCTCGGAGGCCATCCGGGCCAGCTGTTCCGGCGCCAGGACGAGGTGTGCATCCACCCGCAGCGGCTCCAGGATGCGCAGCACCTCCGCCACACGACGCGCCGGCACGCGGATGTTGAACCGGTGCGCGTAGTCGCGGCCCACCGCGCGCCAGGCCAGCGCGTGCGCCGTCGAGCACGTCACCTGAGACGGGAAACTTTTCCTGGCGTCCGTGGCGATCGCCTTGTTGAACGCCAGGTACAGCCCGCGGCGGTTTTTCATCACGGTCGCCGCCATCTTGAGCGTGGTGGTCTTGCCGGACCCGGCCCCGGCCTCCACCACCAGGTTCTCCCCGGAGCTGCACACGTCGATCACAGCACCCTGTTCCGAGGTGGGCGTCAGCCCGCCGACCGACACCGCCGCACACGCCGGCACCGGCCGCGCTTTCGTCACCTCCGGGGGAGTGACGGCCCGTTCCGGCTGCTCCTTCCGCCGCTTCGCGACCTCCGCAGGCCGCGCGGCCGCCAGGTCCAGCACGGTTTTCTCCACGCCGAGTGCGCCGTACATGGAGTTCAGCGCCGCGCGCGCCGCCCGCGCGTACTGGATCACCGCCCGCAGCTGCTCCTCATCCAGGGAGGGCAGTGTCAGCAGCTCGTCGGCGGCGAGGGGGTCCAGCGCCTCCACTGCCACCCGCGCCCGCTCCTGCAACTCCTCTTTGCTGCCCCGCTGTTTGGTCCGCAGCTTGCGCATCCGGCAGGCCCCGGAGCAGTACGTCCGGGGACGGCCTCCACGGCTGGGAGGTAGCTCCTTCCTGCACTGAGCGCACGCCGCCGATTCGCCGCCCATCACCGGCTCCCGTACCGTCCGCCGCGACGATCCGTCACGTCCCATGAGTGTGACGAAAAGTGACGGGCCGACACAGGGAAACCGGCACACCGCCCACCAGGCAGGCCCTCCACCGCGCTCACATGTACCTCCAGGAAGTTCCGGGGAAATTCAACGGTAGCAGCAGTACACCCACCAGACCTCATTTTTAAACATTCCAACCCGGATTATCGGCGAGAAACAGACCCCGCATATCCACGCATGCGCGGAGCGAGTTATCTGAAAGGAGATCCTTTTAAAAATTGAGGGCGCGTCACTCGGACGGGGGAGCTTGCTTGGGCTGCGGCCCGTACCGGCTCAGGGCCTGGCGGATGATCCGGGCGGGGGAGTGCAGCGGGGCCGCGAGCTGGTCGCGGTGCTCGCGCTGCTGCTCCGTCAGCTTCAGGCCCGCGCCGACCAGGCCGCGCCGGCCCAGCTCCGTCAGATACGGCTCGGAGACCCGCCAGGCCGCCGTACGCAAAGACAGCACCAGGTCAGACGGAAGCGCGTAGTTGCGCTGCACCAGGCCGTGAATGCTCGGCCCCGGCCACCGGCCGGACAGCGCGAGCAGGTCAAGCTCATGAGCAGTCAGCGGCTCCCACGGGCCGGACAGGTCCTCCTCCGCCAGGCGCAGGCCGATCGCCTGGGCCACCACCGACTCCAGACTCGGCCAGTGTTCCTCTCGCATCCGCGCGATCAGGATGCGCGCCTCACGTGGTTCTTTACCCTTCCGGATAAGCGCTTTCCGGGTCGCCGTCTGCTCTTCCCGGTACTTCTTTGAAAGGCCCGCGAGCCTGCCTGCCTGCCCCGCGAAGATCCACGCAGTCACCTTTGTTTTGTCCATGGCCTTTATCTTAAAGGAGATCCTTTTATCCGGGGCGCCTTTTCTCCCTTTTTGCACCGAAGAAGGCTCCTTGGGGAGGCGGAGCATCGTTGGCGGAGGGGGAATCGTTGGGAGGGCATGAGCATGAGCAAGGCGGCGCCGGGCGTCGAGGAGCGAGCCGACCAGGCAGCGGAAGCGGCATGCAATCTCGCTACGCCGTGACGACTCCCGGCGCCTGGAGTCTGGCTGCTGTGGAGGACGCCGTCGAGGCCATCGAGGCCCTGACCACAGCCCTCGGTCAGATCAGCCCCGACGCCGCCCGCATCCTCGCCGCCGTCCCAGCCGCGACCACCGCACTGCGCCAGCGCCTGCTGGAGCCCACAGCCGCTTCCGAAGCCGAGGCCGCCGCGGTGACCGCACGGCGAGGCCGGAGGCGCGGACTGGGACACGGCTGGAAGGGCGTCCGCGTGCCGACATGACCCTCAGTCCCGGCGCCGCACGACCGCGGGGCGGGACATCACCGCTGGAGCGCCGGGAGGGTGCCGGCTGCCGTACCGTCAACCGGCCGACAGCCACGGACGATTCGCCTACATCAGCGCACGGGGAACATGAGTCCCCAAGAAATCTCACGACTCGCCGGAAACGGTGTACCACCACAGTGCCGAAAGGACTAGGATCTTTCCCATGGCAGGAGTACGAGGAATGGCACAGCCCCGCAAGACCGGTGTGTTCGCGCCGGACAAGCCGGTGCGCGCGGCCGCCGTACTGCAGCCCGACGAGGAGGCCCACCGGGTGTATCGCGTGCTCATCGAGGAGATGGGTGTGAGCGGTGCCGAGGTGGTCCGCCAGGCGCTTCTGGCGCTTCATCAGCAGCGGCAGAGCCAGCAGGCGGCCCGGAACGACGCAGCCCTTCAGGAGGCCAGTTGATCTGAGGGGGAATGCGATCCCGCCCCGGCAACTCCTACACCGGCGGCGGCCGCTCTGCCCCAGTCCCGGGATCCCAGCCCACGCGGTTGTGAGAGGCCCTAACGGCTGAGATCCCCGATCCACACATCAGCTCATCCAGCGCCCGCTGGTCCGGTTTCCTAGGCCGGCCCGGGTGGGGGCTTTCTGCGCTCATTTAGCACCGAGGCGGCTCTCATAGTAGCAAGACGCCGAGGTGACGGCACCGGTTTGCCATCAACCGGGCGAGTGTCGAGGCGACTTGTCGATACGGCTGCCACCTCAGAAAAGTGCAATTCGTCCCGCTCCGTACGGGAATCGGTACCCGGCCCGCGTGCGGCCGCCGGGCAGGCCGAACCTGCCCCCCGGCTGGCGGTACTGCGGTGCCCTGACCTGCGCCTGACCACGCATTTCCGGCTGGCGTCGATCGCGCACGCCCGCGGCCAGCTGCCCCCCACCGCCTTCCGGCTGGTGCAGTTCCTCACCCAGCAGCGGCTCGATCCTGCGACGGGCCGTGTCGAAGGGCGCTGGGCCACGGACCAGGTTGACGGGGGGATGGCGCTCGCCGAGCGGTACGCGTGCGTGCACCAGATCGGCAATGACCGCTTCTGGGCCGACATGACAGCGCTGTACCGGCTGGGCTGGGCGGAGAAGGCCGTAGCCCCTGCGCCGGGCCGCCGCGCGGTCTACGCCCTGTCCCTGCGGGCCGATGCTATCCCCTCTGACCTGCCCGAGGACCTCATGCGCGAGCTGCGTGTCTGGGACCTGCCCGAGGCCGAGGACCCCGACGAGGACGCCGCCTACGGCCGCCTGACGACCCGCCAGGCCCCGCCCGCGGCCGCCGTCCCCGCCGCGGCTCTCCTGGCGGCGCCCGAGCACGCCGAGCAGGCCGGGCGGGAGTTCGGCGCCGCGGCGCGCTGGGAACACCCCACCGACAGCAAGGCCGCCGCCGTCGCCCACGAGCTGCGGACCCAGTGGCAGCAGGCCCACAGCGCCGCCGACCCCTGGCCCGGATGGGAGCCCGTCGAAGAGCCCCGGGCCGCCCTCACCGCCCCCGCCGCGGTCAAGCCCGCCGCGACGCCGGACCTCCGGTGCATCGCCGTGGCCGACCCCGACCGCGCCGCCGAAATGACCGCCCGAGTCCGCCGCCTGATGTCCGCTGGGGATGATGGCAAAGCGTCTCCTCTATACGCGAGGGGGTTCTCACAACTATGTGGTTACCAACCCACCGGTAGTAGTAGGGCGGGCGCCGGTGACGACCACATGGCAAAGACAAGAACGACGCCTTCGGCGGCACCTACACAAAAGCGGTGCGGTGAGGCGTTCGGTGACGACCCTGGCGCCGTGGCCTGGAGGGTCCAGCGCCGGGTGTGGCACTCCTGGCGCTGCCAACTCGGCCGTGACGAGGTGTTTTTGCCCACCGACGGACCGGAGGGCGCCAGCGGCTCGTTCACGGGATCCGCGTGGACTGACCTGCACCACGTCATCGAGCTCGCGCTCCGCCAAGGGGCCACCCCCGCCCTGCTCTTCGAGATGCTGACCAGCAACATCGTCCGCCGGGACCAGTGGGGCCGCCTCACCCACAAGGCGGATGCGGTCGGCCGGCTCGGAGCCTGGCGCCTGTGGCGCTACATCCGGTCGTGCCGCACCACCACCGGCCCCCGCCGCCGTCCCGTCGAGCAGGCCCGCCACGTCACCTACTGGGACAAGACCACCCAGCACGACCGCGACACGATCCGCGCCCGCCTTACCGACACCGCGGCCAAGCCCCTGCCCGATTCCGAGCACGACCCCCGGGCCGAGGACGCCAGGGCCCGCGCCCAGGCCGCCGCCGCACAGCGCCGCCGCGACGAGCAGGCCAGGTGGGAGCAGACCTACGCGCAGTGGGGCATCAGCTCCCAGTACTGGCGCGAGCCCGAGCACGTCCACCTCGCCCAGTACGGCGAGGACCAGGACGACACCCCCACCCCGGGTGCCACCCGGGCCGACGTACTCGCCCGTGCCCGCGCCGACAAGGCCGCCCGCCGCAAGCAGGACCGCCGCAGCCCCGCGGCCGCGCGGGAAGAATCCCGCGCGACGGCCGCCCGGAAACTGGGCGAACGCCTCGCCCAGCGCCTCAACCGCACCACCACCGACGACAACTGACACCACCACCCCGGAGCCCAGGCCCCGGCCACACCAGAGAGAGGCAGCACACAGTGGACACCGACGCCGACACCCTCGCCGACGACTTCATCGCGGAGGCCTTCGCCGAGCTCCGCCACACCCTCGCTCCCTGGCTTCCCACCAGCTACGTTGGCCCCCAGCACGGCCCGGAGGAGTTCGTGACGGCCCTCCGGGCCGCCGAGGCCTCCCACGCCGGCGCCGCCGCCGATCTGTGGGGCCGCGCGGCCGCCAACGCCAGCGCCGCCGCCTGGATCGATGCCGACGGAGACACCGGCCGCCAGCTGTGGGCCGTCACCCTCGACTACGTTCGCCGGGCCGCCGCCCACGCCCAGGAGGCCCGGAGTTGACCGGTCACCCGAACGAGGACGAGGCGCCCAGCCGCCGCCGGCCCAGCGGTGCCGTCTCCGGCCGCGCCTACAAGCGCACCCGGCCCAGGGGGTTCGCCCCCTGGGCCCCCAAGGCCCACACCCTGCAGCTGATCGAGCAGGTGCAGGCCGTCCTGGACGAGTACCGCGAACACCTCCCGATGACCGCGCGCCAGGTCTTTTACCGGCTGGTCGGAGCCCACGACTACCCCAAGACGGAGCAGGCCTACGAGCGGCTGTGCGAGGCCGTGAACCGGGCCCGGCGGGCCCGCATCATCCCCATGCACCACATCCGCGACGACCGCGCCGAATCGCTGGGCGGCCCCAGCGGCTACGACAACCCCGAACATTTCTGGCGAGCCATCAAGTCCTCCGCCCGCTACTACAAGCGGGTGCTGACCGAGGGGCAGCCCCGCACCGTCGAGATCTGGGCGGAGGCCTCCGGCATGCTGCCCATGATCAGCAACGTGGCCAACGAGTACGACGTGGCCGTGTACTCCTCCGGCGGATTCGAGTCCGTCGGCGCCAAGCACGACGCCGCCCAGCGCATCGCCTACTCCCCGGTGCCCACCACCGTGCTCAGCATCGGCGACCTGGACCCCAGCGGCTTGTCGATGGCAGACGCGGCCGCCGAGGACGTGGCCGCGTTCGTCGCCGGCATGGACGCCGAGCCGCCCACCGTGACACGGCTTGCCGTGACACCTGAGCAGGTCCGCGAGCACCGGCTGATCACCGCCCCGCAGAAGGCCACCGACCGCCGCGGCGCCTTCATGCGCGAGACCGTCCAGGCCGAGGCCCTCAGCCCCGACCAGCTCACCGCCATCGTGCGCAACGGCATCGAGGCCATCCTCGATCTGCAGGTGCTCGCCGACGTACGGCGCCGCTCCGAGCGCGAGCGCGCCGAGCTCCTGGACCAGGTCGAGCGCCGCCTCAGCTGACCCCGACTCCTATGGCAGACCCGCCATAGGAGCCGGCCCGCTCCTCCCTTAACCCACATTTTTGCGATCTTGGCCGCCGGGCGCGCAGGCCGCGGCCGCCGCCGAGGGGGGGGGGGGGGGGGGGGGGGGGGGGGGGGGGGGG